>JBLIFO010000047.1:0-17455 GCA_047633875.1 Marinoscillum sp.
AAAGGAACTGGGCTTATCAGTACCCCAGTTGAAACATCTTTCGGTTATCATATTATTAAAATAGAAGAACCTAAAACCAATAAAGTTTATGAAGTAGCGACTATTGAGAAAGAACTTTTCGAAAGCGACGCAACACTTAATGAAACTTATAGAAAAGCCGATCTATTGGCAGCAAACAGTAACGATGCTGCTAGCCTTAAAGCAAATGCTGAAGAGGCTGGATACACAATAAAAACTGCTAGCAATGTTGGTAAAAATGATTCAAGAGTTGGCGCACTTGTTGATGCTAGAAGCATCGCGCTTTGGCTATACAATGATGGCGAAGTAGATAAAGTATCTGACGTTAAAGAATTTGGCGATAAATATGTGATCGCTGTGATGACAGGTAAGCAAATGAAAGGAACTGCTAAGTTGAGTCAAGTGAAAAACGAAATCGAGACTAAAGTTAGAAATGCTAAAAAAGTTGATTTCATCACTAAGAAAATCAACGGTCTATCAGCAACAGATTTCGCTGGAAAGAAAGAAGCGTATGGTGAGGGTGCAAGAACTGGCAATGCTGATTTGACCCTACAAAGTAGCTCTTTCCCTGGTGTTGGATTTGCGCCTGAGGCTGTAGGAATTGCATTTTCCCTTGAAGAAGGCGAGCAAACAGCTCCATTCGAAACTCCTAATGGCGTATTAGTACTTAGCGCTACTTCTAAAAGTGTAGCTGATGAAGCTTCAGATTACTCTAGTTATTCAGCTCAGATCGCAACTGAGCGTGCAGGAAGAAAAACAGTGATTGGTAATTTCCCACTTTCCTTTTCTCCATTATTCGTTCCTCAATCCTTAGATGACGCCATCAAAGAATATGCAGACATAGAAGACAAGAGATACAAATTCTTTTAAGAACTCAAGCCGGTGAAATTCACCGGCTTTTTTTATCTTCAAACTTATGAGTTGGGATATAGAGTCATTCAGGCAAAAGCTAGAAGATCAGCATAGCTTTCCTGGGTATTATTCGTTTAAATTTATAGTGCCGCTAGATAAAAAAGAGGCATTATTAAGTGTCTTGCCCGAAGCGGAGATCACCTTGAGGAACAGTTCTACCAATAAATATGTTAGTATCACGGCTAGAGCTTATTTACAAGAAAGCCAAGAAGTACTAGATGTATATTTCGGAGCAAACACCATCGAAGGATGTATGCCTCTTTAAATTTAAAAATTAAGAAAATGTGGAAAGAAGAAAACAATAAACTGACACGTACTTTTGAATTCAATAACTTCATAGAGGCGTTTGGATTCATGACAAGTGTAGCAATCATAGCTGAGAAGATGAATCACCATCCCAATTGGAGCAATGTCTATAACAAAGTCTCTTTCGAGCTCAATACCCATGATGCCGGCGATACTGTAACAGATAAAGACAGAGAACTGGCCACAGCTATTGATCAATTGGTCTAAACATGGAAGAAGGGACCTCATTATATCTAGTTCCTACTCCAATCGGCAATCTCGGAGATTTTACGTTCCGAGCTGTCGAAGTGCTAAACCAAGTAGATAAAATTCTCGCAGAGGATACACGAACTTCAGGGGTCTTGCTTAAGCATTACCAAATCAAAACGCCAACAGAAAGCTTCCATTCTTTCAATGAACATAAAAAAACGGAGGCTATCCTTATCAGACTAAAAGCAGGTGAAAAACTAGCTTTGATAACAGACGCGGGTACTCCGGGAATATCTGATCCTGGATTTTTGCTCGCAAGAGCTGCCGCAGATGTGGGAATAAAAGTTGAATGTTTACCTGGAGCCACAGCATTTGTCCCAGCTTTGGTTAAAAGTGGCTTACCTTCAGATAAATTTGTTTTCGAAGGGTTTTTACCACACAAAAAGGGTAGACAAACAAGGCTATCAGTATTAAAGGAAGAAGTACGGACCATGGTCTTCTATGAATCTCCTCACCGATTGATGAAGACGCTTACCCAATTTCAAGAAACCATGGGCGAGAATAGGAATATTAGTGTTTCCAGAGAATTGACTAAAAAATTTGAGGAAACTGTAAATGGGACCATTGCTGAAGTCATCGAGCACTTTAACACACATATCATAAAGGGAGAATTTGTAATTATTCTGGAAGGAGGCAAAGGATGATCGACTTAAATCAGTTGACAGTTGCAGTTAGGGCTATTGCCAAAGAAGCTGGTGCATTCATCAAAAAAGAACGTGAAACCTTTACAAAGGAGCACATTGAACTTAAAGGTAAAAGCAATTTGGTCTCTTATGTTGATAAGGAAACAGAGAAGTTACTTGTCAGTAAACTAAAGGAACTCATTCCTGCCGCTGGTTTCATCACCGAGGAAAACACCATCGCACAAAATCAGAAGGAATACACATGGATCATAGATCCATTAGATGGTACCACCAACTTTATTCATGGTCTTCCTACCTATTCGGTAAGTATTGGGCTGACGCAATCGAGTGAAATTGTACTTGGTGTAGTCTATGAAGTGAATTTAGACGAATGCTTCTATGCTCACCGAGGAGGTGGGGCCTTCCTCAATGGCCAAAAAATATCAGTAAGTGATGCTTCTCAGATTTCTGAAAGTCTTTTTGCAACAGGTTTCCCAATCTACAATTTTGAACAGATAGATCAATATATGGCCATACTCAACGATCTGATGAAAGATGCTCATGGTCTGAGACGTGTTGGGAGTGCTGCTGTTGACCTAGCATATGTTGCTTGTGGAAGGTATGAAGGCTATTTTGAATACAATCTCAACTCTTGGGATGTGGCTGCTGGGATACTTTTGGTTAAAGAGGCAGGTGGTACTGTAAGTGATTTCTCAGGAGGAGACAATGCCTTATTTGGCAAAGAGCTGGTAGCTGGTGGTGATGTGTTCCCTGCTCTACTAAATACGATACGAAAATTTTGGAATCACTAGGCTTTCGCCCAAACAGGAGTGCCTTCTGAGCAATTCTTACACATCTCTATTTCTGTTCTAGCATTTAAAATTTGATCTCTGAAGGCAGTGTAGTTTTCTCCGTTCCAAATCTCAGAAAATGTCTTATTCGCAGTGCTACCCAGCACATGATGAGCATCCTTATCAAAACAGCACGGAACCACTTTTCCATCCCAAGTCATCACACAACTGTGCCACATCTTCCAGCACTCATCCAGCATTTTGTTTTTGATGTGGTATTTTCCATCTGCCCCCTTAGCATATCTCGAATATTTTGAGTTTTTAGGAATGAGCTCATTGCCTTCTTCAAAGTCATATATCTGAGCTGTCTTGAAGGCCACAGAATCCACACCATACTCTTTGGCCATGCGTTTGATTAAAGGAATCTCATGCTCGTTTGGAGCTACTACCAAAAACTGCCACACAACATTCGGAGTTGGTGACTTCAGTTCTTTCTTCCAATAAAGTATGCGCTCAGTACCCGCCAAAACCTCCGAGAGTTCACCTGTTTTGCGATAAGCCTCATATGTTTCTTGAGTAGCTCCATCTATTGAAATAATCAACCTGTCCAATCCAGATTTTACAATCTCCTGAGCAGCCTTGTCATTCAAAAAATGTGCATTGGTGGAAGTTGCCGTATAGATCCGCTTATCGGCAGCATAGCGAATCATGGAAATCAAATCCGGATGAAGAAATGGCTCACCTTGGAAGTAAAAGATTAGATAAAACAACGTATCTGAAAGTTCATCGATGACTTTAGTAAAAAGTGCAGGGTCTAAACGGCCAGTTGGTCGGGTAAATGAACGCAATCCACTCGGACATTCAGGACATCTGAGATTGCATGCTGTAGTGGGCTCTACCGTGAGGGAAATCGGTAAACCACTGATTTGCGCTTGGCCATTTTTGCGGGATTTGGAGAAACTTCGGTAAATCCTCCATGCATTCTTTATTCGATTAAAGGTTAGCTTTGACGCCAATTGGTAACCATCACGAACGTTGATATACATAGTTTAAACTTATGAATCATTCACTTCATATATATCTGAAAAGCTTGATTTTTTCTCTTTTAATGATGCTGGGTTTAGCTTCATTCACCCAAGAAATTAAAGTTTCCGAACAGGCACAATTCAGTATCATGACTCTGGGACCGTACCAAGATGAACTTTACTCGGCATTTGGGCATAGTGCTATACGGCTGACAGACCCCGTTAGCAATGTGGATTGGATCTACAACTATGGCGTATTCGATTTCAATCAAGAAAACTTCTATTGGAATTTTGCTCAAGGCAAAATGCTCTACAAACTGGGAATGTCTCGCTACAAACCATTCAGAGACCACTACATAGAAGACGACAGATATATTATCGAACAAAGACTCAATCTCACTCAAGCCGAGAACCAACGATTGGCTGATTTTCTAAGCAATAATTACAAGCCGGAGAACAAAGACTACCTCTACAACTATGTCTATGAAAACTGCGCCACAAAGATGCGTGCAGTTCTCGACAGTGTCTTTCCAGGGCAGATCACATACGATTTGAGCTATATTCAGAAGGACAAAACCATTCGTGATCTAATGGATGATTATCTGGATAATCAACCTTGGGGCGATTGGATTATAGATATTGGATTAGGTCAGCAGATAGATAAAGTTGCCAGTCCAGAAGAATACATGTTTTTGCCTGATTACGTCAACTTGGCTTTGGCCAAGGCTACCATTACTAAAGACTCAACAACTGTTCCCTTGGTAAGTGAACGAGTGCAGGTGCATATTTCAAATGGAGCGGAGGAGGAGAATAGTATGTTAACACCCTTCAATTTCTTCGTCATCATGTTTTTTGTAGTTGGTTTTATCACCAACAGAGATTTCAAGAAGAACAAACGTACAAAATGGATTGATCCTATAGTTTTTACAGTAGCTGGATTGATAGGATGGTGGGTAGTATTTTTATGGTTTGGTACTGAGCATCTCTCCAAAGACAATCTCAATATCCTTTGGGCAATACCACTGCACATACCATTCGCATATATGCTCGGCATAAAGAAGTTTCAAAAATTTCTCAGTTACTATTTCCTTGTGGTTTCTGGCTGGTATTTAGTCCTGCTAGTAATCTATAGCGCACTACCACAGCCACTTCATATGGCTATGATCCCATTGATCTTGACAATGGTTCTAAGAGGATTTTACATCCATTTTGACTTACGGAAACAACTCAAAAAAAGTAGTTGAAAAGCCCAACAGCTCCCATCAATAGAAAAAGAATTCCCGGCAATCGATACACTAAAAAGCTATTGCTTGCGAGATGAGCAAAGCGAACTCCAATATTATTGACCGAAAGTAGGAGTAAAAACGTACCTGCAGCAATTCCCAATATGTAGACCCAATAACCAGTTTCATCCAACTGAACCCAAGATTGATTTTGCAGAAATGCCGTTACCATGAGCCAAAAAGGAATGGTCAAAGGATTTAATAAACTGAGAACTACCCCTCTACCAAAACCATTCTGAGCAGAAAGTGTGTTTGATTTGTCTACAAGTTTCTTGGTTTGGTTTTTTGCAAATAGGTTGACAACTCCCAAAGAGAGAAGAACTAAGGAAGAAATCACGTCGAAAAAAACCGTGAACTCCGGCTTAGAGCTTAAGTAGATCTGAAACCTCACAGTGATACCAGCATAGATCAATTCTGTAATAGATGCACCCAGCACAAAGTAGAATGCCGCACGCCTATGCCCCTGAATAGAAAGCTGCATCCCTGTAATATTGATTGTTCCCGGGGGAATGGAGCCAATGAAGCTCACCAGAAATGCAATCGCAAACACCTGAATAATCACACCCTTACAAATTTTCTATTGTATTCCTTGATGGCTTTTATCTTTGATATTCCTTTTGTAAAAGACCAATAAGGTACGCCATATCTGTGATTTAATCGGCTGATCTCGGCCAACTTACTCAGATGATAAAATACAGATCGATAACCCGCAAGTAAAGACGCACCTGGATGGTAAATATGCCCAGGCTCTGCGCCAGCGCCATTCAATTCTAAAATCTTAAAATCTCTCAGTTCCTCTAAAGCTTCATAAGAAGCACACCTCAAGTCAAAGCGTCCAAAATAAAAACTATCTATTTTGCTGCTTACTTTATCAAATGCTCCCTCTAACTTATTAGTGATATTATTTCCAGCATCAAGAAATATCGTTCCACGACAGTGATTACCAATTCCTTCCACTTTCACCTTTTCCCCATTTTTAGGAATCATCGGCATTAATTGTGAAAATCGTTGGTGGTTAAAGTCGAGTTGCACTTGTGCCCGAGGGCTTGATTCAAGCAGTTCTTCAACCGTATGAATGCCATCTCCCACTACGCTTAAAAATTGCTTTTCTACAATAGATGTGATCTTTCCCTTGGCTTCACCGGGCATCTTTATGTAAAAAAGCCCGAGCTCGATAGGTAGATCCACAAAATCCTGAATCAAATATGAAACTGGACAAGCCTCATGATATTTTTTCAAATCAGATTCGGAATGAATCACTTCAACGAGATTACCTCGCTCACCAATATCAGGTTTGGCTATGATTGGATAGCCAATCTGTGTTGCAAAAATTTTCGCTTGCTTAAATTCAGTCGACTGAATTAAGCTGTATTTAGGAAGATATTCCTTTGGTATCAGTTCGAAAATCTCTGATTTACTCTCTCCCAGCATTCCCCCAAAATCAATGGTGGGATTAGATGCTGTGAAAAAAAAGAAGGATCGACATCTCAACGCCAACCAGCCGAAATAAAAAAATACTGGTAAATAGAATACCGAGAAAGGCCAGAATTCCCAGTTTCTAATTCTATGAAAAATTCTATTGCACTTTGTTGCCATGCGGTTATCAGGCCCTCTGTGCCTGCATGTACTTCACGGTGGAGCTTGCCACCCCGAAATGAGCTGGCAACTGGACAGTTGGAAATGCATTTACCAACCCTATTTTGATCAATGCCATATGGTGCACTGCATGCTCTATGTTGTATGCAAGTTCACGATGATAGCTCGTAGACAGTGTCATTGGCACATCGTCCTCGATATCATATGAGGCGTGTAGGTTGATTTGAAAATTTGCTTTTTTAGCACTTATGTAAGATCGAATAGCACAAAGCAAATCGCTAGCTAATCGAAGATCTTCCTGAAGGTTCTGATCGTGCTTTCTAAGATCGTAGTTAAGCTCACCATCAGTTTGTGCGTCTTCCAGGCATTGAAAAAATTCCAAGGTATGCCTAACATGCTGCCCTATGCTAGCTCCACTCAGTATTGCCAGTGGCTTGGCAAAGTCTTCAGTAACAAGTTGCCCTAAAACAATGCTAATTTGGTCCAGAAGCTGGCAGGCTGATTCATTGATTGACTTCATAACACGCAAGATTAATCAGATTCGGATTTTGAAGACCAATGGTTGTCTGCTTTTATCAAAAACATCGACTCATCCTCCTTCCAAGGAAGGAGTGTATTGTTACCTCGTTTATTGTAAAAGAGATAAAGTTTCCCTGCTGTGATGGTATAAGTCATCGGGTCTACTTCCACCAAATCCCCATTCAACCCCATTGCGTAAGCACACCATCCTCCGTATTGAGGAAGATACTTATCTGGTGATTTTTTGAATAACAATCGGTTTTTTTCATTCGCGAAGCGATACTCCACTTGGTTTAGAACCAAATTAATTTCCTCACTACCTAAAAAAGGCTTCCCAACAAAATAGCTAATTAGATCATAACCATCTACACCAAGACCTTTTTTGGAGGCATTAATCACTTGCTGAGCAGTTGCCATTATGTGAACTAAGAGGAAAATTATAGAGACGAAATACTTAGTCATAATTGAAAAACACCTGTGAAGATAATCAGGATTTCAGCACATCAGCGTTCCCTAGCCGACATTTGCCGCATAGACTCTATGGTCAAATCCATCTCAAAGCCTTTACTAATTAGAAACGCCATGGTCTTTTGCTTCTTTAACCACTGATCTCCTTTCAGGGAATTCCATTTAGCAGCTACGAGGCTATCAAGTACCTCCTTATATCGCTTTACGTCAAGCTCATCCAAGCCAGACTTTATTGTGTCCTGAGGAATTTTATGTTGAAGCAACTCCAGATTGATGCGATGCCTTCCCCATTTGTTGAATTCAAACTTGTCATGGCAAAAAGCTTTGCAGAAGCGGTCCTCATCTATAAACCGCTCTTCTATGAGTTCGCCTAGTATCTCACTGATCTCATCGTCGGTGAGCTCCCAGTTTTGAAGTTTTCGAGAAACCTCAAAGGGCGATCGTTCTCGTCCTGAGCAAAACTTTCCTGCCTTGACCTTGGCTTGCTTGAGTAGCGTCGCCCGAGACATTTTTTATTTGATATAGCCCTTACGCTTCAACACTGTATCAATGAATTTAATCTCATTGTCATTGTTGAAAATCTTGTGAGGGAAATAGATCAACTGTGCTTTACTCATGAAAAGAACTATACTGTCTTTTCCACGATGCACACGCTTGATTTGATCCCATTTGAGTGGCATCCCTTGCTTTGCATTCAGCTTCAATGTGATTTGTTGGCTAGTGATCTCATAGGACATTTTTTGAAACATAAATTTTCCTTGCTCCAGCTGTGTGACTCCTGCAAATTGGATTAGCCAAAACAATAGATAAAGCACCAATGCAATAGTCGCACTTATCAGCCACCACCAACTCGGAGCTATGAAATATCCCGCACATATCCCTAAGAAGATCAATGAAACCCACCACTGTTGTTTAAGCACGGCGGCCAAGGCAGTTTTGATATACGTACCAGTTTGTAACTGATACTTTTTTGTTTTTACAATCATTTTATTTTATCGCTTTTAAGCTCATATCTAAACTCTCATGAGAATGCGTCAGTGCACCAACCGATATAAAGTTGACACCCGTCTCTGCAATATCTCTAATATTTTTTTCATTGATCCCTCCAGAAGCCTCGGTTTCAATCCTGCCTTTAATCATAGTGATGGCTTCTCTGATGGCTGATGGTAACATGTTGTCAAGCAATACCCGCTGAACATGGCCTGTAGATAAGACCTCCTCAAGTTCCCGTAAATTTCTTACTTCTACTTCAATCTTGAGATCCAGACTATTCCTTTTCAAATAATCTACAGTAGATAGAATGGCATCTTTAACACCTCCAGCATAATCAATATGATTGTCCTTGAGCATGACCATGTCATACAAACCATATCTATGGTTCTGCCCTCCCCCAATTAATACCGCCCATTTCTCAGCAAGCCTAAAATTTGGAGTGGTTTTTCTCGTATCTAATAGTTTCGCTTTCGTTCCTCGAATCAATTGATTCATTCGGTTAGTATAAGTGGCAATACCACTCATGCGTTGAAGACAATTGAGAACCAATCGCTCGGCACCCAAAATGGCCTGTGCATTGCCTTGCACCACAAATCCTACGTTACCATTCACGACAAACTCTCCATCCTTCTTATAGAACTCAATTACGATAGACTTGTCTACATAGTGAAAGATGCGCTCTGCAAGAGACAAACCAGCAATGATCCCATGATCTTTTATCAATAGCCGAGCATGACTGATCTTATTCTTTGGGACACTGCCCAAAGAACTATGATCTCCATCCCCAATGTCCTCTGCGAGTGCATTTTTGATAAAGAATCTGATGTTTTGCTCTGAAAGATATACGGGGTTAGCCATCTACGCGCAAAATTAGAAAAGCCTAGCGTTTCTGATGCAGAATGCTAATATTTATTCGCGACTTATATTGATAGTGTCGATTCTAAATTGATCCTTGATTTTCTTCAAAACCATTACTATTCTATAATTTCCTTCTTCCACTGTATAGGTACCTATAGTATATTTCAATCCTTCAGGTGAGGCTCCTTGATGGATATATTGAAAGCCTCTAGGTGGGTTTTTTAGAAAGAAATCCTTGAGAACGACTTCTGCCTGAGCAATGCTATAGTTGGAGGTTTTGCCATTAACCTTGATCTCGAGGTTGTCATTACAGTATTTAATTAGCTCTTTAGAACTCCCCGCACTTAGAGCGGCACCAACATTCTCCAAAATTTCGTCTTGGGCAAAAGATGAAAGGCTAAAGAGTAAGGCTCCAAAAAAAATAACTATGCGGTTCATCTTACAAAGTTATCCAAAATTGTGCCACAATCATTGAATTCTGGGATCATTCACTGTAATAGGTCTACGCCCTATGGCAATCAATATTATATTTGCAATATGAACAAAAAAGTAATTTTAATCATACTTGATGGTTGGGGTATTGCTACTAACAAAGCTGTTTCAGCCATAAACAAAGCCAATACACCTTTTGTAGATAGTCTATATACTAAATACCCTAACAGCACCCTAGAGGCCTCTGGTCTTGCGGTAGGATTGCCCGAAGGTCAGATGGGTAACTCAGAAGTGGGTCATATGAATATTGGCGCAGGTCGTGTAGTATATCAAGATTTGGTTAAAATAAATAAGGCAACAGAGGAAGGTACACTTGCAACTGAAAAGGAACTCGTTGCTGCATTTGACTTTTCCAAGGCCAATAATAAGAAAATTCATTTTATCGGATTGCTTTCAAATGGTGGTGTTCATTCTCATATCAACCACCTCAAAGGACTCTTGACAGCAGCTAGCGCCAATGCTTGTGACAAGGTCTATGTGCATGCATTCACAGATGGACGCGATTGTGATCCAAAAAGCGGAAAAGTATTTATAGAATCTCTCGAAAAGCACATGTCCGAGACCACAGGTAAAATTGCTTCTGTAACAGGTCGCTATTATGCTATGGACCGTGATAAGCGTTGGGAACGTGTGCGTTTGGCATACGATGCGATGGTGAACGGTACTGGTACTGCTACAGACAACTTAGTAGCTTCCATGCAAGCATCATATGATGCAGGAGTTACAGATGAGTTTATTAAACCTTTAATCCACTCCCCAGAGGGCAAAATAGAAGAAGGAGATGTGGTGATGTGCTTCAACTTCAGAACGGATAGAGGTCGTGAGATTACGCAAGTGCTCACACAAGAAGATTTTCCTGATCATGGCATGCACAAGCTGGATTTGTACTATCTCACCATGACAAACTATGACGACACTTTCAAAGGCGTGAAAGTGGTTTTTGATAAGGACAACCTGAATCAAACATTAGGCGAAGTGCTTGCCGCAAATGGGAAAAAACAAATCCGTATCGCTGAAACAGAAAAATACCCTCATGTTACTTTTTTCTTTTCTGGTGGCCGTGAGACTGAATTTGAAGGTGAGAAAAGAATATTATGTCCGTCACCAAAAGTGGCTACATATGATTTGCAGCCAGAGATGAGTGCCAATGATATTAAAAATGCAATCATCCCTGAATTGCAAAAGGGAGAAGTTGACTTTGTATGTCTCAACTTTGCCAATCCTGATATGGTAGGTCATACCGGAGTTTTTGAAGCAGCAGTGAAAGCTTGCGAGACTGTAGATAAATGCGCGAATGAAGTAGTAGACGCTGCCCTTGCCAATGGTTATACAAGCATCATAATTGCTGATCATGGAAACTCTGATATGATGATCAATCCTGATGGAACTCCAAATACAGCACATACGACCAATCTTGTTCCTTGCATACTTGTAGATAAAGATTTAAAAGGAACAATCAAATCTGGTAAGCTCGGTGATTTAGCCCCTACTATACTCAAGTTGATAGGTGTGCCAAAACCAGCTGAGATGACCGGATTAGAACTAATATAATGTTGACAAGACTGCTCATTCTTTTAGTATTTGGCATGTCTATGCTTTCCTGTGCTTCTGACGATCAAAATGAGCGAAAGCTACAGGCTTATTTCGACCTAGATTCATTGATTCAAGCACAGTCGAAATTGCTTGCCTCCAATAATGCTAAGCTTGTTAAACAGGTTTCTGATAATGAGAAGCACACAGAGATGGTTGACTTGACTCCAGATAGTGCCTCTTGGGCAAAGGAGTTCGCCATGATGAGATATTTTAATATCAATAAACCTCATAATGTTGGAGCATATTCGAGCGAAAGCACAAAAACAGGTCTCTCTTTAAAAGCTAAAGACAATGAAAAACAATCCATCAAGGAGTTCATTCTCACCTACCAAGGTGAAGAGCTTAAGGGCATTACGGCTTACAGCTCCGAATCAAAATACATCTATTCGAATACACATAGTTTGACGATGAGCTTCGAAAATGGCTATCTGGAGAACTATTCCTTAGAGAAAACACTTAATATGATCTTCATCGCGCCTTCCGCATTCAGAATTACAGGAAGCATCACCCATGACTAAAGAAACTAAGAAAAGATTAGACCGAGAGGGACTCAAAAACTTGCTCGGGATATTTCAATATGTCCTGCCTTATAAGGTAACATTCATTTTTGGGCTGCTACTTCTTGTCGCATCTAGTAGCATCTTCATGGTGTTTCCATATGTATCGGGTAAGTTGATCGACCTTGCCTCAGGCAAAGGAGATTTTACCATCGGGAACTTTCAGGTCGACTCTATTCAGCAAGCTGCTGTGCTCCTACTTGGTGTTTTATTCGTCCAAAGTATTGTCTCGTTCTTTCGTGTGCTGCTTTTCGCAAAAGTCACGGAGAACAGCATGGCCAGTATCCGAAAGGACCTTTATCAAAAACTCATCTCTCTTCCAATGGTCTTTTTTGATAAGAATAGAACTGGTGCATTGATTTCGAGAATATCGAATGATGTCACCTTACTTCAAGACACCCTTTCGGTTACGCTAGCTGAGCTCATCAGACAATGCATCATTCTCATAGTTGGGATTACCTTAATATTTCTGACTACACCTTCACTGAGCGTATTCATGCTGGCTACTTTTCCAGTTGTAGTGCTTCTGGCATTTATTTTCGGCAAGTACATCCGCAGACTTTCCAAAAGAACTCAAGATCAGCTAGCCGCTTCAAATGTGATTGTAGATGAAACTTTGCAGAGTATTCATTCGGTCAAAGCTTTTGCAACGGAAGCTTACGAGTCAAACAGATATGCTAACTCATTAAAAGGTGTAGTTATTACAGCGCTGAAAGTGGCTTGGTTTCGAGCTGGTTTTATCTCATTTATTATTTTCATGCTTTTTGGTGGCATAGTAGCCGTGATGTGGTATGGCGCCATTTTGGTCCAGTCAGGAGATATGACTGTTGGTGATTTACTCTCATTTGTACTTTACACTACATTCATAGGAGCATCTATTGCAGGTATTGGAGATCTCTTTGGCCAACTTCAAAAAGCTGCTGGTGCGTCGGAACGGATTTTGGAAATTCATCAGGAAACTTCAGAACCATATATCACTTCAAATACCCAAAGTGTTAAGATTAAAGGAAATATATCTTTCAATGATGTTGGTTTCACCTATCCTACACGTGCTGATGTGCTTGTCTTGGAAAAACTTAATTTTTCTATAAAGGCTGGTGAAAAAATAGCGTTAGTTGGACACAGTGGTGCTGGGAAATCAACCATAGCTCAGCTTTTAATGCGATTTTATGATGTCTCGCAGGGTTCGATAGAAATAGACGGTTTGTCTCTAGACAAAATAGATTTGATCTCGCTCAGAAGCCAGATTGGTATTGTGCCACAAGAGGTCATATTATTTGGTGGAACCATTCGTGAAAATATCCTTTACGGTAAACCGGAAGCCTCTAATAGCGAGATTGAAGAAGCAGCAAAAAAAGCAAACGCTTGGTCATTCATAGAAGAACTTCCTGAAAAGCTTGATACGCTGGTAGGCGAGAGAGGTATTAAACTTTCTGGCGGGCAACGTCAGAGAGTCGCTATTGCAAGAGCAGTATTGAAAAATCCAGCCATTCTCCTTTTGGATGAGGCTACAAGTGCTCTGGATGCTTCTTCCGAAAAGGAAGTACAAGACGCTCTAAATCAGCTGATGATAGGTCGAACTACATTGATTATTGCCCATCGACTAGCAACTATCCAGAACGTTGATAAGATTTATGTCTTAGACAAAGGGCAGATAGTTGAGTCTGGAAGCCATGCAGATTTGGTAAAAAAGCAAGGTGGTGCTTATAAGAAATTCATCGACCTACAAATGTTAGCTACAGCTTAAAGCCATCTACGTGTTTTCATATAGATGAGCATTGAAACTGCTAATACTCCACATATTGAATAGAATCCCACGGGATAGCTTATCGCCCAGCCTAGCTCTGGCATGTGCTCAAAGTTCATCCCATAGACACCTGCAACGAATGTGAGTGGGATGAAGATCGAAGAAAGCACTGTTAGTACTTTCATCACCTGATTCATTTTTATGCTTAATTGAGAGAGATACAAGTCCATTACGCTCGTAAGTATTTCGCGATAGGTATCCAGATTTTCTACTGCCTGTATGGCGTGATCGTGAGTGTCTTTCACAAACATGATGGTTTCCTCTTGGAAATATTTGGCGTTGCGTGTAGTAAGTGAGTTGACTACATCACGTACTGGGTACATATGTCTTCTAAGTTGTATGAGGTCCTTACGCACTACCTGAATGCTTTTCAACTCTATTCGATCAGCACGCCTTACCACAATATCTTCCAGCCTTTCTATTTTCAACCAGATTTGATCTAGCGTCTCATAATAGTAGTCAATGATTATGTCTATGAGCATGTAAGACAAATAATCAGTCTTTCTCAATCTTGCACGGCCTTTGCTATTCCTCAACCTCTTTCTAATATCCGCAAAAACATCTCCCGGCTTCTCCTGAAATGATAGCACATAATTTTTGTGAAGGATGATGCTCACTTGCTCGATATCTATCCTATTATGACCTTCAATATGATTGATCATTTTCATTGAAATATATAAATGATCTTCAAACTCTTCGACTTTAGGACGCTGGCTTATATCCAGAATATCTTCTAAAGTAAGGGCGTGAAGTCCCATCAATAGTCCTACCTTTTCTATCAATGCAATGTCATGAAGCCCCACGATATTAATCCAGGTCACAGAATCGCCATGATTAAACTGTGCTAAATCTTCTATGTCCGAGATCTGATACTCGGTTATGGTATGATTCGAGTAATCAATGACTTCTATTGTTACCTCGTCACTATAAACTTTCCCTGTATATATTAAACTCCCTGGAGCTAGACCTGTTTTTGGTCTTTCCCGGCTGAGTTTTATTGGATTGTATTTTAATGGATTGAGCTTTTTTAGTTCGTTGAATGGGCTACTCATGCGAAGGCTTCATCGGTTTCTTCAATTCTCTTTAATATAGGATCATCTGATAGGCAAATACCTGGTGGCAAGTCAAAATCTGGTGGAAAATTAACTGGTAATCCTCCTTCATCATTATCATCTGAGCCTCCCTGGTCATTACGATTCTTTCTTTTGACAAAGATGAACGCAATTAAAAATGTATATACCAATCCGCAAAGTAGAATTTCTAAGAACATATGCTGCATTGCCCTTTAATTTTAATCAGATAAGTTAAACAAAAACCTATCAAGAAATGTAATATTCGAGCCAGTTCCTAGTGGCAAATTATTCCAATTGACTTATTGTATTAATTTCACTCACATTGTCGAACCAAATCCAGCTTTGGGACAGCAATTTTTAGACCGCCACCTATGCTCTTAACTTTATTCTCAGGCGAAAACGAAGGACTGTTGTTTGGAGTTTTCGGTGTTATCATTATCGCCTTCTTGCTGGTTGATCTTGGCTTTTTCCACAAGGCTGATCAAAAAATTACGCAACGCGACGCATTGATGCAAACTCTATTTTGGGTTTCTATATCAATTGGGTTTGGAATGCTCATTTACTTTTTTGGTGAGGGTGAGACTGCTACCCTTGAGTTTTTCTCAGCATACGTTACTGAAAAAGCTCTTTCAATAGATAATATCTTCGTTATCCTCCTCATCTTGAGATACTTCAATGTTAAAGAGGAATATTATCACAATATCTTATTTTGGGGTATACTGGGAGCCATCGTTTTCAGAGCGATATTCATTTTTGTTGGAGCATTCTTAATCGCTCAGTTCCATTGGATCCTATACATTTTCGGAGCATTCCTAATTTACTCAGGCGTGAAAATCTTCAGTGGAGATGAAGAAATGGACGTTGAACCTGAGAAAAATCCTTTGATGAAAATCGCCAAGAAGTTCCTGCCATTCACAGATACACCTTCAGATGGTAGGTTTTGGTTGAAAGAAAATGGCAAAAGAGTATTCACTTCACTTTTCTTGGTGATCATCTTGATAGAATCTACAGACTTGATTTTCGCGGTTGATTCTATTCCTGCAGCATTCGCAATTACACAAAATGAATTTGTGATCTATACATCCAATATTTTTGCAGTTATGGGGCTAAGAGCAATGTTCTTCTTGCTAGCCAATGTCCTAGACAAGTTCTACCTTCTACCTAAAGGTCTCTCTGTCGTATTGATATTTATCGGTGGTAAAATGCTTCTTGAGATGCAAATCATTCAGGATTCACTAGGGAAGATCTTTGGGGTAGAGCATGTACACATTTCTATCCTTTGGTCTTTCGGGATCATCATGTTCTTGTTATTTGCATCTATTTTCCTCTCGCTGATCATTCCAAAAGCTCCAAAGCTTGTAGAAGCTGAAAATAACTGACTTAAGTTTATCTAAACCCTATCTGTCTTGATTTCCAGCCATTTTCCTCAAGGGATTTGGCGGTATCTAAGACTTTATCAGCCAAACTCTGTTTGTACTTCTTAAGATTTCCTGCTACTTCAGCATCAAAAGTGCCTATGATCTGGGCTGCAAGGATACCTGCATTTTTAGCGCCATTAAGCGCAACAGTAGCCACAGGAATACCTCCTGGCATTTGTAGTATAGAAAGTACCGAATCCCAACCATCAATTGAATTTGAGGATTTCACTGGAACACCGATTACCGGAAGATTGGTGAGGCTTGCAACCATGCCAGGAAGATGAGCCGCACCTCCTGCTCCTGCTACTATCACTTTCAAGCCTCTCGACGCGGCATTTTCTGCATATTCCAACATGCGGTGAGGTGTACGATGTGCAGACACTATTGTCACCTCTATTTCCACTCCCAATTCTTCTAAAATCTGAGCTGCTTCTTCCATAACAGGCAAGTCTGACTGACTGCCCATGATAATTCCTACTAATGGTTTGCTCATGCCTTTACTTTTAATATCTCCTTTACTCGCAATATCTTCTCTTTCAAAGTTAGGGTGTTTTCATCCGTAATTGTAATGTGACCCATTTTTCGAAAAGGCTTGGTAATTTTCTTTCCATAAAGATGAAGGTGCACACCTGGGATACCCATTAATTCCGAAAGTCCCTCGTACTTTGCGTCACCTGTGAAGCCCTCCTCACCAAGCACATTCAGCATGGCGGCTGGTTTTACAAGATCTGTCGCACCCAAAGGCAAATCAAGAATAGCCCTGAGGTGCTGTTCAAATTGTGAGGTGATATTCGCCTCTATCGTATGATGCCCACTATTGTGCGTTCTTGGTGCTATTTCATTCACAAGAATTTCATCATCTTGAGTTAAAAAC
>JBLIFO010000048.1:0-16728 GCA_047633875.1 Marinoscillum sp.
ACATTGCTAGAAAAGGATATGTTAGCAAATGAATCTGTTGGGTTGGGAAAAACTGCTGTTTCGCATATTTCACCCTCTTGGCAATACACTTTGAGATCATCTTCTTTGCTACTAAAGAATATAGATGAGATGAAGAGTAAGTGAAGCTTGATTTTCATTTATTAGATTTTAAGTTGCCTAGTTGGTCTTTGATCACCCGAATGCCTTCCGGAAATGATTTTGGCTGATAATTTAAAGTTTTTTTTGCCTTCTCAATCACAAAGCCTGTTCGAGGTGGTCTTTTGCCCAATTGTGTAAAAGTAGAAGCATCTACAGGAGTGATTAGAGATTTGTCTAAACTGTAAAAATTAGCAACCTCTATTGCCATTTGATAGGGACTAAGTACATCTGGCCCTGATAAATGAAAAATGCCAGAAAGACCCCTTCGACTAACTTCTGCACAACCAAACGCCAAATCTTCCACGAGCGTTGGCGTTCTTATTTGATCAGTAACCACTTTGATAGGCTTCTTCTCTTCAAGGTTTTCCTTAACCCAAAGCACGATATTGGATCTGCTCATATGGGGCGTAATACCATAAACAAGCACAGTTCGTACGATTGCCCAAGGCAAACCACTTGATTGAACAAGTTTTTCCGCTTCCCATTTGCTCTTTCCATAATAGCTAATAGGATTTGGCTGATCACTTTCTTGATAAGGACCTTCCTCCCCATCAAATACAAAGTCAGTAGAGAGATAGAGAAAATGACAACTAGAAAGCCGGGCTTCTTTTAGGAGTAATTCTGTAGCTGTAACATTAGCAGCCCAACACGCTTCTTTATCAGCTTCGCATTCATCTACTTGTGTCATTGCAGCGCAATGAATAATATTATCAGGCTTTGACGCTGAGATTAGAGATTTGACTTCTGCAGGATTTGTGAGGTCTGAGCTTATATATTGGTATTTGCCCAGAGCTACTCTGTTTACTCCTCGTCCTGTGGCAATTACCTCCAAAGAATCATCTTTAGCCAAATACTCCACAAGCTTTTGGCCCAATAAGCCATTGGCGCCTGTTACCAATATTCGCATGGTTAATCCTTTTCTGGGTACTGATAGCCGTACTTTTCAGTGATTTCCTTTTTTCTCACTAGCTCTATTTCAATCGTCAGGTAGGTAGGTTTTAAAGGTTTTTCATTTCTGGTTTTCACAGCGGCAATTTTGTCAATGATATCTAAACCCTCTACAATTCGACCAAATACAGTGTATTCTTGGTCTAAATGAGGCGCACCTTCGGCGTTTGAATAGGTAGCTACCATTTCAGGATCGACTTCTTTGTTAAGGTCTATATTCAATTCTTTGGATACATAATCCTTGCAGTCAAGCGCAAGCTTATTCATCCCATCAAAATCACGTTTAACTTGAAGCTCCGTAAACAACTCTCTAAGGCTGTCGTATTTATCATCTCGAAGCATCGTGCTGATAGATTGATTAAGCTTCATCTGATCTGTCGTTAATTCTGGCTCTGTATAAGCCTTACCATCTACGATGTAAAACTGTGAACCAGATGACATTTTATCTGGATTTACATTGTCGCCTTGTCTTGCAGCGGCGATTGCACCTTTTGTGTGGAAGAATCCTTTAACAATCTCTGCCGGTATACGATCATCTTCTGTTTCGCGAATACCTTCCTTCGTCTGAATATCTCCACCCTGAATCATAAAATCTTTAATTACTCTGTGCCAAATGGTACTATCATATCTACCTGCTTTCACTAATTCAATAAAGTTTTTCTTATGTAATGGAGTTTCCTCGTAAAGAATGGCTTTCATGTCACCATATTCGGTGTGTATGGTGATGAGGTAATCTTTGTTTTTTTCACAAGAAACCAATACCACAAATAAGACCGTAAGTGCAAGAATTCGATTCATATCCAATATTTTATTTGAAGGGGTTAAAATTAAGCCCAAATTATACAGAATGCATAATTTGCCCAAAGGGCAGACGAAAGCATTGCTTATCTAGTTTAATCTAACGCTGTTATAGTTGATTTTTGATCTCCACCAAAATTTTGTCTCCCCCAGCTTTGAGTATCTCGCTTGCAAGTGACTGACCAAGGACTAAAGGATCTTGGCCCGTAGCTTTTCGGATGATACGCTCAGAGCCGTCAAGGCTAATGATGCCAGCAGTAAGGCTAATGTCTGTACCTTGCAAAGTAGCAAGTCCAAATACAGGAATACTACATCCCCCTTCTAGTTTGGCCAAAAAGGCACGCTCAGCAAGGAGACATCTTTCACTCTTTTTATCATTGATGCAATGACGGACTGCTTCTCTTTTATCCGATGGAAGCGATGAATGTATTTCTATCGCAACACTCCCCTGACCTACAGCAGGGATAAATTGTTCTAAATCCAGATTTGCTCTGATCATATCGTGGTAGCCCATGCGGTGGACTCCAGCAAAGGCAAGCACGATTGCATCGCAAGTACCACTGCGCATGCGTTCGATTCGAGTTTGTAAATTGCCGCGGATGTCCACTGTTTTTAGGTGTGGATAGAAGTGTTTAAACAGTGCTACTCGTCGTGTACTTGAGGTGCCCAAAACAAGATTGGGATTATCTAAGTCTACAGGATTATCACTTACAATCACATCGTGAGCTTGCTCCCGTTCTCCGAAAGCAATGATTTCAAACCCATCGGGCAGTTGAGATTGCATGTCTTTGGCACTGTGTACGGCTATATCGATGTGTCCATAAGCCAATTGATCTTCCAGCTCTTCAGTGAAGACGCCTTTGCTACCAATTTTTGCAATAGAGACATCTAGGATTTTGTCGCCCTTCGTTTCTTGTAGCACCAACTCTGTCTGATAGCCAGAGTCGTGAAGTTTTTGCGCGACATATTCTGCCTGCCAAAGGGCTAGTTTACTTTTTCTACTACCGATTCGAATTGTTTCCACTACGCGTTTTTCTTTCCGCCCCTTTTATTCATATAGTTGTCTTCCACATAGGTTACAATCTTGGTAGCGATATCAACGCCCGTGGCAGCTTCTATCCCTTCCAATCCTGGAGAACTATTTACCTCAAGAATTAGCGGTCCACGATTTGATTGCAACATGTCTACTCCAGCAATACTCAAACCCATGGCATCAGCTGCTTTAACAGCCGCAGCTTTTTCTGCTCTTTTGAGTTTAATGAGTTGAGCGGAACCACCCCTATGAAGATTGGAACGAAACTCTCCCTCTCGACCAGTTCGCTTCATAGCGCCTATTACCTCGCCATTTACTACGAAAGCTCTGATATCAGATGCTTTTGCTTCTTTGATAAACTCTTGCACGATGATGCGTGCTTTCAATCCATGAAAAGCCTCTATTACTGACTGAGCTGCTTTGATAGTTTCAGCTAAAACTACGCCCAATCCTTGAGTACCTTCCAGCAATTTAATGATCAAAGGTGCGCCACCTAGATTTTGGATGATCTGTTTTTCTTCTTTAGAATAATTCGTAAATGCGGTCTTTGGGAGGCCAAGCCCTGCTGCGGCAAGCATTTGCATACTGCGCAATTTATCCCTAGAGCGAGTAATGGCAATGGATCTGTTTGCGCTGAAAACATCCATCATTTCAAACTGACGCAATACGGCTGTTCCATAGAAGGTTACGGAGGCTCCAATTCTTGGGATCACAGCGTCGAATCCCTCAAGTTTTTCACCTCGATAATACATGGTCAAGGCGTTTTGCTCTATGAGTATATCACATTGCAGATGATCGATGACTTTTACTTCATGGCCTCTAGCTTTTGCTGCATCTACTAGTCTCTTTGTAGAATATAAATCAGATTTTCTAGATAGGATTGCTAGCTTCATTTTAGGGTCATTTTATGATCAAAAGAAAGATTTTTTTTAGAGACATCTACGATGTACCTATTCTTAAGCAGCTTTCGGCCGATTAGAATAGGGTTTTTCATTTTGCTTCTGTCGGATAGTGAGAATTCAGCAGGAAAGACGTGTCCGAATAATCTAACCTTTGTTTTTATGACATAGCGCAGCTCATTGATGCCATTTGAGCTTTTGATAAGCTTTTGTTTAAATTGTTTTGTTTGAAACTTTTGCCGAATCGCTTTACCTTCTACTTTAAGACTAATAAGAAAGCTCAAGGTATCCTCTTTTAATGTTATTTTCTTGCAATTCACAGACGAGGTGAATGCCCCCGTATCAATTTTGGCAATAGCATTTTCAATTCCAAACTCCGGAAGATCAATTTTATCTAACCTGCCTATCGTGGTTTTATTCTTCATTGCGACCTTAGCAGTTTGCTACATTGGAGAGATAGCGCCATAAAAGTAATTTTGGCGCTAGCGTTCCTTTGAAGTTGAGAAAGACTGTCACTTAGGAGGATATAGATTCCCTCTAAAGATTCAAGGCTTGCGAATATTCCAAATTTTTTAATGAACTCACCTTCTGTGCCTTCCCTTTGAACCAAAGCATCATGATCTGCTTTGGACAAAATAGCATCTCGAATAAGCGTTATAGAAAAATCTAGTTGGTTTCGTTGCTGCGGTTTACTGGATCCGGCGAAATTTTCAGAGGCTTTTACCAGTTCGCTGTAGTTGCCCTTTAGGCAAAACTGCATCCAACTTTGGAAGGATTCGTATGCGAGGCTGTCTACGTGTTCGGATTCAAAAAGTGCTTTTCCCAAGCTTCCCGAAGCAAGTCGTGCAATTTTCTTCGCTGAGACTGCTGTGATTTGCCGGTGTGTCATCAAGTGATTTTCTATTTGCTCTTCTTTGAACGGAGCTATGTTGAAAATTTGAGTTCGTGACTTAATAGTGGTGAGCAAATTGTCATAGGCATAGCTCACCAGTAGATATATGGTTTGAGTCGGTGGCTCTTCCAATATCTTCAATATTCCATTTGCAGCTGAAGGATGCATGGTCTCAGGGCACCAGATTATCAATATTTTGAAATCACCTTCGAAGGATTTCATACTGACGGTTTTGATCATTGCGCGACTATCTTCTTTTGAGATCAGTATGTTTTTGTTTTCAAAACCATTGAAGTTGATCCAGTCATCCAGGTCAGCATAAGGCTGCTCAGCTGCAAAAGAACGCCATTTTTTTAATGTGTCAGCAAAAGCTTTGTCATAATCAGCGGGTTTTGCAGAAGGTTTAGGTATGATGAAATGTACATCCGGATGAATGAACTTATTGGTTTTTTGGCAGTTTGCACAATTGCCGCAAGCGTCTTGACTTTGTTTGTTTTCGCAAAGTAAATAAGTGGTAAAGGCCATAGCCATAGCAAGACCACCACCACCAACAGGCCCATTGAAAAGCTGAGCATGCGCTATATGATTGTTTTGATAGGATGCTATCAAAGAGCCTTTTAAATCATCTAAACCAGGAATATCAGCAAAGAGCATAGATAGATTAAGCGTTTTCCCAAACCCTGTATCGGGAAGAGACCTCAAAGATATGGTTCAAGATATCTTTATCTGTTTGGGTGAGATTTAATTTTCGCCTTTGCATGACTATGTCAGCCGTAATAAAGGCTTTTCGTGGCTGATGCGTGACAAAACCACTGGCTCCTCCCCAAGCGAAAGAAGGGATGATATTGCGTGGAAAGCCTTCACCGTATATGTTGGCTGCTACGCCGATAGTGGTTCCCGTATTGAACATGGTGTTGATGCCTGTCTTACTGTGATCGGCCATGATCAGCCCGCAAAACTGTAACCCTGTATGAATGAATTTCTCAGTGGAATAATCCCACATGCGAACAGGATCGTAATTGTTTTTGAGATTAGAATTATTGGTGTCTGCGCCTATGTTGCACCATTCGCCGATCACAGCATTACCTAAGAATCCATCGTGACCTTTGTTGCTATAGCCCCAAAAGACGCTGTTGGAAACTTCACCACCTAATTTACAATATGGGCCAGTAGAACTATCACCTCTTATTTTGGCTCCCATATTTACAACACTGTGTTCTCCCAAACCAAATGGTCCACGGATAATTGCACCTTCTTCGACTTTACTATCTGCACCTAAATATATAGGTCCTTCCTCTGCATTGAGGATTGCAGCTTTGACTTGTGCTCCTTTTTCAAGGAATATATCAGTCCCATATGTTTTGGTATGTTGGTCTGTTATTGGTTGGCTCGTGCGGCCTTTTGTTAATAATTGATAGTCGTTTCGGATTTCTTGACCATTCAGACGGAAGATGTCCCAAGAGTAGACCACTTCGTCAATTACTTCGGAGAAATCAATTTTTTGATAATTGGAGAGGTCAGTTAGTGGATTGCTTGATCCGCAGGCTACTAACACCTTATTCTCTAGGACAAGTGCATCACCGCTATTGAGTTTCTGGACAGCACCGAGAAGAACTCCATTTGGCAAAATGCCATTGCAAATCCAAATCGTATCAACGGTTGAAGCTTGAGGAGGATATTTTGTTTGAAGATAAGTCTCTGTGATAAAACCCTTAGATTCTATCTGGAGATGAGCAGACCACTTTTCTGCAATAGTCAAAATGCCAACCCGTAAATCAGCTATTGGCCTAGTATACGTAAGAGGTAGGAGTTGCTGATGTGCCTGAGGGATCTCCGCAAAAAGTAGTGTCATCCAACAAAAATAAAAAAGTCTTCAGGGAATACCCGAAGACTTTCAATTACTTGTAAAGCAATAGCGATTATTTGCTCTTGCTGTATTTTTTGTTGAATTTTTCCACTCTACCAGCAGTATCGAGGAAGATTTTCTTGCCAGTGTAAAAAGGATGTGAAGCAGAACTAACCTCTATCTTGATAAGAGGGTATTCGTTTCCATCTTCCCACTGTATAGTTTCGTCACTAGACATAGTTGATTTAGTGAGGAATTTGAATTCACTAGTAGTGTCTAGAAAGACAACTTCTTTGTATTGAGGATGTAAGTCCTTTTTCATAATTTCTTCGATGCTTTTCTTAAAAAGGATTGCAAAGATAGATTAAATTCCACGATTATCAAAAGCACCTTTTTTAATATTTTTACATGGTGAGGTTATTAACTAGTTTCTTTCTTTTGTTGGTTGTCAGTGTGTTAGCAGCTCAGCATACAGATATTCCTTTAAACTCATCTGTCTATAGACTCACAGAAAGGCTTGATGCCAAATCGGGCGTGAATTCCTTTACTACCGTAAAGCCTCTTTCGCGAAGTTATTTGAAGGACAAAATGCAAAGTTCTGACTTTGACACATCGCTTCTGGACAAATATGACAGTAACTATTTAAACCTTGAACTACGTGAGGAGAGTGACAGTACACTGCGAAGTTCAAAACCCATTTTTGGAAGATTTTTCGAATATCCTTCAGATGTCTTTCAAGTCAATATCCCAGACTTTTCACTTCATGTAAATCCCATTGTGGTACTTGGAGCTGGATCAGAAAAGAATCAAGAGATACTTTTCGAAAACTATCGTGGTATAGAGATCCGCGGAGAAATAGATGGAAAAGTGGGATTTTATACACTTCTAACTGAAAATCAAGCACGGTACCCTTCTTACGTTCAGGGAATTACTGACTCTACTTTGGCTGTGCCTTATGAGGGATTCTGGAAAGAATACAAGGATACAGGGGTCGATTTTTTAAGAGCTCAAGCGTATGTGGGGATCAACCTTACAAAGCACATTACGTCCCGATTCGGATATGGGAAGCATTTTGTGGGGGACGGTAAGCGATCACTTATCCTTTCAGATTTTGGAAATAACTATCCATACCTTAGACTAAATACACAGATATGGAAGATTCAATATACTAACATCTTCGCGCAACTTATAGGCGATGTACAAGGAGGAACTTTTGGTTTGCTAGGTGTTGGCGCATTCACCAAGAAGTATCTTGCTTTTCATCATTTGAGTATTCAGGTGCACCCAAAACTCACAATCGGGCTGTTTGAATCTGTAATCTATGGTGACTCAACTCAAGGGGTAAAAGCCTCCTATTTCAACCCATTGATCTTTTACAAAGCCCTTGAGCAACAAGACGGAAGCTCTGACAATGTGATTTTGGGTCTGGATTTCAAATGGAATCTTTTCAACGCTACTACTTGGTATGGACAACTGGTCATAGATGAACTGGTCGTAAAAGAGGCTTTTAGCAATAGCGGATGGTGGGGAAACAAGCAAGGATTTCAACTGGGAGCGAAATACTTTGATGCTTTTGGGATCTCTAATTTCAATTTACAGGCCGAGTGGAATCAAGTTCGTCCTTATGTATATGGGCATGATAATAATTTTACTTCTTATAGCCACTACCACCAGCCATTGGCACATCCTATTGGTGCCAATTTCCGCGAGGTGCTTTTTTCTATGAATTATAAAGTGATTCCAAGGCTGACACTTTTCTTGGACTACATGAACGCCAGCTATGGTGACGATGAAGGAGCAATTAATTACGGAAGGGACATCTTAAAATCTTATCAGCCAGACTCAAGACCAGGTGATTATGGCAATGATCTGTTGCAAGGCAATGAAACGAAAGTAAATAATGTTCAATCGCGATTTGTTTATGAGCTCTATCACAATATGCAGTTGGAGCTCTATCACATCTATCGCACCTCTGAGAGTGAATTAACGTCATCAAACACAAACGTGGCTGGATTTACTTACAGATGGAACTTCCCATATAGAAGCTATCTTTTTTAAATGCGTCTGTATCTCAGAATACTTAATTATGCCAGACCATTAGGCTCACGTGGAGTTGTGTATTTGCTTCTGGTATTTGGCGCTACGGTGTTTGGGGTGATAAATCTCACGGCACTTATACCATTGCTACAAGTACTCTTTGAAAGTGAAACGACAACTGTCCTACAAGAAGCACCTGATTCTGCTTGGAACTTGAACTACTTAGTATGGTTGTTCAATAGTCAAATAAATGACTTGATGATCTTGCAAGGCAAGACAAAGGCTGTGCTTTTCATCTGTACTTTCATATTTGTAGCAGTTTTTCTTGCCAATATTTTTCGATATGCTTCTCAGATTATCCTCGCCAAAGTGAGGATCAAAGTTATTAGGAGGCTGAGAGAGGCATCCTTTGACGCGATGATTGATTTGGATATGAGCTACTTCACAGACCAGCGAAAGGGCGATTTAATCTCTCGTTTTACCACTGACATGCAAGAAGTAGAGCAATCTGTAGTTGCTTCGCTCAAAGTGATCATTCGCGAGCCCGTTTTGATCTTGGGGTATTTGGTTGCGCTGTTCATGATTTCGCCCGAGCTCACGATGTATGCACTTTTACTTGTACCCATTACAGGTTTTATTGTCTCTTTAGTGGCTCGAAGAATAAGAAAGTGGGCATTGAAATCTCAAGAGTCTGTGGGTAGAATGGGACATGTGATGGAAGAGTCGATAAGTGGGTTGCGGACGATCAAGGGGTTTGGAGCGGAGGCATTTGTGCGGAATAGGTTTAGAAAAGAAGTCACAGGCTATGCAAAGGAGAGTTTTGAGATTGCTAGAAAGTCCAATTTGGCATCACCGATTTCGGAAGTGATAGGCACAGGAGTACTTTGTATTCTTTTGATTCTTGGCGGAAACATGGTTTTGGGCGATAATGCAACCTTATCTGCTTCTCAATTCATCGGTTTTTTGATCATTTTCTCTCAAACATTGATTCCTGTCAAATCGATTTCGGTAGCGGTTAGCCAGATTAATAGAGGCCTAGCTGCTGGGGAGCGCGTTTTTCAAATCATGGATACGCCAAGAAAAATTCAAGACCCAAAGTCTCCAAAAGTTTTTAATGGACTTGAAAATGGTATTTCATTTGAAAAGGTCTCTTTCAAATACGATCGCGAAACAGTGCTTCATGGGATAGACCTTGAAATAAAAAAAGGTAAATCGATCGCGCTGGTTGGCCGGTCAGGTAGCGGCAAGTCCACCATTGCAGATTTGGTTTGCAGATTTCATGATCCAAAAGAAGGTCGTGTAATGGTAGATGGTAAGGACTTAAAGACTATCGCAGTAAAAGACTGGAGGGATCAGCTAGCGGTTGTTTCTCAACAGCCAGTCCTCTTTCATGATACGATAGCGAACAATATTGCTTTTGGGACTGAGGAGGCAACTCAACAAGCAATAGAAGAGTCTGCTAAGCAAGCTATGGCACATGATTTTATCATGAGTTTGCCGAATGGCTATCAAACTATAATCGGTGACATGGGCAACAAATTATCTGGGGGAGAACGTCAGCGAATCACAATAGCGAGAGCTATCTTGAAAAACCCAGCTGTATTGATTTTAGATGAGCCAACATCCTCATTGGATGGTAAGTCCGAGCAGGAGCTCCAGGAATCGTTACGGAAAGTAATTAAGGGGAGAACTAGCGTCATTATTGCCCATAAATTATCCATTGCCAAATTGGCTGATGAAATAATTTTTATTGACAAAGGCATGATAATTGGCCGTGGTACTCATGAAGATTTGATTCTGAATTCCATTCCATATCAACAACTTACCGAATTACAATCTTTTTAACCCGTTTGCCACACTCTGGTATTTCGCATTGGATTATTTAATTAACTTTTCGCACGTTAATACCCAAAGCACATGAAAAAATTCAAGCTTATTTTTTATCCGATCTATATAGTTGCGGCATTGTTGATCTTGATCTTTGGATTGGAAATACTTGCCAATATGGAGTCATACAAGGAGAAATTCTATTCGAATCTCTTCTCTCAATCAGGTTCTAACCTATGGAGTCTGAAATATATCCCGTACTATTTGATGGGCATTTTCCTGTTTTTAGGTACACTTATGTCGATAGAATGGATATTGGAAAACTTCCAATTGATGGAATTAAGGAGAAAATTAAAAAAGGCTGAAGGCGAAGTGTTGCACTACAAGGCCAAATTGTACGACCTCACTCAAAAGCCAATAGAAGAAGAGGAGCCCGAAGAAAAGGAGGAATCGGATTATAAACTAGATAATGAGGATTAAGTAGTAGGTTTTGTTTTACGTATCTAAGATGCCATTCCCCGATACATTTTATTGTCTTGAAACGGTTTATGTTTCATTTGATGCACATAATTCTTAACTTTCTGTATGAACCATTCAGCAAAGCTTTCATTAACAATTATTATTATAATCGGGATCATTGCACCTTCATGTTGCTCCATGGCCGATTGCGGCTCAGTAGCCCGCTCATTTTCACTTGGTTTTTTAAACGCCGATACTGAAGACAGATACTACTTTGATATTGATAACGATGTGGAGTTGAAGTTTTTCTACGGAGATTCGATCTTCTCAAATGTTCTAAAACAAGAATCTGGAGCTGGTGATAGTGTAAACATTCGATTCTTTGTGGACTTGCCTTATCCTACTGAGGACTACTTTGTTCTAGCTAATGACACTTTACTTGGGACTCTAAATGTAAAATGGAAATATGTCGAACAGGAATGCTGTAGTGGTGAACAAAAAGTTGATGAATTCACATTTATAAGTAATCAAGAGTTCAGCACTGACTTTGGTCTTTGGATATTATTGTGACTGAATTCAAGGACATTTAATCATGCTCCTTAAGCCTTTACTTCCTATTATAGATTTACATAGACAACCTCAAGTACTTCCAAAAAAGAAATTGACTGAAGACTGCCAACAACCACTTTGTAACCTTCACTAAATAAAAATAGACGGTCAGGAATATTACATGACCGCCTATTCTTTTTTTTAATCTTCTAGAGATTACTTTTCCAATTCCGGCAATTTGAATTGATTGAAAAGACTCGTTTCTTTCATTAAGGCCTCTATTTCATCACTTTGTCTGGGGGCAAGATCAGATAGTAATTCGCACCCTTTTTCAGTGATCAAGTAATCATCTTCTATTCTTACTGGGATTCCCCACCATTTTTCATCGCAGGGACTTCCTTCAGGGATGTAAATTCCAGGCTCGATAGTGATAATCATGTTGGCTACATAAGCATCAGTTGCTCCTTTGTCATGTACGTCTAGGCCGATGTGGTGGCAACATCCGTGAGGATAATAGCGATTTCGGCCAGTGAGAGGATTGAGCACATCTTCGTCTCTAGTGCTTTTATATAAACCAAGTTTTACGAGCCCTTCATTTACCGCTTTTATCGTCGCTGCATTCACCTGATCCTTACTTGCTCCTGCTTTGCAAACTTTCATACCAGCTTCCTGAGCTTCGTAGACCAAGTCGTAGATTAACTTCTGCTCTTTGGTAAACTTGCCATTAACAGGTATTGTGCGGGTGACATCCGCGGTATACCCATGATATTCTGCTCCCAAATCCATCAGGATTAGCTCGCCATCTTGGATTTTGGGTTTGTAGTTGTCTATGTAGTGAAGCACACAGCCATTATTGCCAGCTCCTACTATGCTCGGGTAGCCCTCATATTCGGCTTGATATTTTTTGAAGATGAATTCATGAAGACCCTGTATCTCCATTTCGGACATGCCGGGCTCCATTGCTCGCATTACTTCGGCTTGCGCTAAAGTAGAGATATCGACTGCTTTTTTGACCAAATCAATCTCCTCAGCAGTTTTTACACCACGAAGCTCACTCATAAATTCGTCTAGCATCTTTGTGTCAAGATTGCTAGAAGGTTTCTCAGATGAGAGCGACAAGGCATCTTGACCATAATTGATTTTTTGTTTGAAAGATGCAATGAGATCATACAAATCACCTACCTCTTTGGTATCTCTTACATCGTTTTGAAAATCATAAAAAAGCACTATGTCGAATTTTGAAAAATCAATATTGAAATCTGTAAAGTCCGGTCCTTCAAACGCTAGCTTGAAATCAAGCTGGGTAACAGCTCCTTCTTTGCCTAAACGCCCTCCTTCGTAAAGCTCTCGAAGGGCATCATGCGCTCTTACGAAAACCACTTCGTCAAAGGAATAATTATCAACTTTCTGAACTTCTTTGAAAATTAATAAAACTGAATGAGGCTCTTTATGTCCAGTCAAGTAGTAAAAATTGGGATCCTGATGGTACATGAAATCCACATCGTTTGCTCGATTTCGAACTGGATTAGCGAAAAACACAGAAACAGAGTTTGCTGGCATCTTCTCTCTCAAAAGCGCTCTTCGTTCTTTGTGAAAGGCCGACGTGAGAAAATCTGTCGGTGTTTGCCCAATGGCAAATAGACTAATAAGGCAGAACGTAAGAATGAATAGTCCTCTATGCATGTGAATGGTTTTTGATAATCAAGATAAATTAAAACTGCGGAGTTCGTAACAGATCATTTTCCTGTTATTAGTGAAGAATAGATATAATAGTTTTGATCTACTATTATATCAGACCCAGGAGGTGCATCAATCTCCGCATTTTTCAGATTCCAACTTGCGCTTGGTGCTATTTCTACCTCTTCTTCTCCTATTTTGACACGCACTTTCATGTCAAAGCCATCTATACAATTCGTCCATCTATAAAGTAGCTTATTATTATTCACAAAGTATTCCAGAACTGGTACTCGTACATCTCTCAGGTATTGATCGAAAAACTTGTCCAAGTTCAGACCACTTTTTTCTGCGATGTAAGCTTCTATTTGAGCACTAGTCACCGTTTGGTGGTAGAATTCTTCATTCAAGCCTCTGAGAATTCCTCTCCATTTTTCATCATTACCGATCCATTGTCTCAGCGTGTGCAGTACGTTTGACCCTTTATTGTACATATCAGCGCCTTCTTGATTGACACCATAGGTTCCGATCATTGGACTATTATTCCTGATACCATAACGCATGCCTCGTACATATTCAGCCGCAGCTTCTTTCCCATAGTGGTATTCTACAAAAAGGGCCTCTGAGTAGCACGTAAAACTTTCATGTACCCACATATCTGCTACGTCCTTGTAGGTAATATTATTAGCAAACCACTCATGTCCACTTTCATGAATAATGATGTAGTCCCACTTTAGGCCCCAGCCAGTCATACTCAAGTCCCTCCCGCGATAGCCCATTTCGAAACCATTGCCATAAGTCACAGAGCTTTGGTGCTCCATACCCAAATAAGGTGCTTCTACTAGCTTATAGCTGTCTTCATAAAATGGATAAGGACCAAACCAATGCTCAAACGCCTCGATGGTCCTTCGTGCATCTTTGAAGTGTACTTTTGCCTTCTCTAGATTGTAGGAAAGTACATAATATGTCATATCGAGTTGGCCTTTTTCGCCTAGATATTTTTCTTCGAACATTACATAGTCTCCTACATTGAGGTTGACACCATAATCGTTTATCGGGTTTTTCACTTCCCAAGTGAATGTTTTTACGCCTTTTCCTTTTTGGACTTTAATCAATCTTCCATTACCCACAGCCATCAGATTGGAAGGTACAGTGAAGCTCATGATCATTCCTTGGTCAGCTTCGTCAGCAGGATGGTCTTTACATGGCCACCACAGGCTTGCGCCAATACCTTGATTAGAAGTGGCTATAAATGGATTATCATTTTTATCTTTTGCCCAAGTGAATCCACCATCCCAAGGCGCACGTGCTGCGACGGTGGGTGTTCCCTCATAAAAAACTGTCAATTTCTGAGTCGAACCTATGGTCTGATCAGCCGTCAGTTTTACGAAATGAGCATTTCCATCATGCGTGACCTCCAATACTTCTTTGCCCTGCACCACCTTTGTGATTTGCATAGGTGTTTGTAAATCGATCTGCATCAGATCGAAAGGAGTTTTAACCAAATAAGTAATCGTATTGCTTCCTGAGATGGATCTGGTGACTGTGTCTAGCGCTACACTCAGATCGTAATGCTGTAGATCCCACCAAGCCCTTGCTTCTCCAATACTTCCTCGAAGTGTGTCCTGACGAGTAAATTCTTGTGCTTTTGACTGGTATGTTGCTAGCACCAAGACAAGGACGAGCAGAGGATGGAATGATCTTTTATTCATAATTACAAGATTTGATGGTTTTGCAATGCGAATAAATAAAGAAAGCCCAACCAAAAGGCAGGGCTTCAAATATTTTACATGAGCGGAGGGTATATTATAGGGAAGTAGTCCCTTTTACTCTCGCTTTTTTAATCTCTGCAAGGATGCCATTCTTGTTGATAGTTCTCAACATAGATGTAGCTATTGTAAGAGTGATCCACTTATCTTCCTCTGGGATATAAAACCTTTTAGTTTGAAGATTTGGATTAAATCTTCTTTTGGTTCTGTTATTAGCGTGAGAAACATTGTTTCCTACTCTTGGCCTCTTTCCTGATATTTCGCAAACTTTTGACATAATTCACCGGTTTTTAAAAACGGAGTGCAAATATCGCCATAATGATCAAATAAGCAAATGCCTGCTCAATTTCTTTTAAATTCATATGGACAATGTCTACATCTAGACTTACAGCAGTACCCTCTTTTGAGGTGATAGCTTTCTGTGAAGACCATAAAGCCTTCTTTTGTCAGGTAATAATCCTCAGTTATTGATTCTTTCTTTTTGTTACCTTGTTCCATCTACCATCTTCCTATTACTTTTGAAAACCAATATAAGATCGCATTGTTTTAGCGGTTTTTAATTAACCCCGATTTCCACATGAATACTTCAAAAATGACAAGCCAAGACCTTATCGAATTAGAAAATGAGCATGGTGCTCACAATTATCATCCGCTACCGGTAGTCCTAGCCAAAGGTGAAGGCGTTTTCGTTTGGGATACGAAAGGTAAACGATATTATGATTTCTTATCATCCTATTCGGCGGTCAATCAAGGACATTGTCATCCAAGAATAGTAGGTGCACTGAAAGAACAAGCAGAAACACTCACGCTTACTTCACGCGCATTTTACAATGATGTGCTGGGAGTCTACGAAAAGTTCATCACCGAATACTTCGGTTTTGATAAGGTTCTACCCATGAATACTGGTGCTGAAGCGGTAGAAACTGCTATTAAAATTGCCCGAAAGTGGGGATATGAGAAAAAAGGCATTGCACAGAATGAAGGTCAGATCATTGTTTTTGATCAAAATTTTCATGGTAGAACTACAACCATCATTTCTTTTTCCTCTGACCCAACAGCTAAGAAGAACTTTGGACCATACACTAGTGGCTTTATCAAAGTGAGCTATGATAACATAGCTGTGCTGAAAAAGGCATTTGAAAATAATCCGAATATAGTAGGTGTCCTGATTGAGCCGATCCAAGGAGAAGCAGGTGTAAATGTGCCAAGTCCAAACTTTCTCAAAGAAGTGGCTAAGCTGTGCAAGGCTTACAATGCACTTTTCATGGCGGATGAAATACAGACAGGCATTGGAAGAACGGGTGCTCTGCTAGCGGTATGCGGTGACTGTACTTGTCAGGGACATTGCGAAAAGCAAAAAACTTATATACAACCTGATCTACTTATTTTAGGAAAGGCTATTTCAGGTGGAGTCTATCCGGTATCTGCTGTTTTGGCTGACAATCATATTATGGAGGTGATTACCCCGGGTACACATGGTTCCACTTTTGGTGGAAACCCACTTGGAGCAAAAGTGGCCATTGCTTCCTTGGAGGTAATTCGTGATGAAAAGCTTACGCAAAATGCACGCAAACTCGGGGAAGTATTTCGCAAGCGAATGCAAGCTCTAGTTGAGAAATCAGATAGAGTAACACTTGTACGAGGAAAAGGATTGCTAAACGCCATCATCATCAATGATGATCCAAGTAGCACTACAGCTTGGGATATCTGTCTGGCAATGAAGGAAAATGGTCTCTTGGCCAAGCCAACACATGGCAATATCATACGCTTCGCTCCTCCATTGGTAATGACAGAGGAGCAATTGCATGAATGTTGTGATATAATTGAGAAGACTATTC
>JBLIFO010000049.1:0-15981 GCA_047633875.1 Marinoscillum sp.
TCTAGTCTGTCGAATCCAGTAGTGTCATATCAGACAAGTGGAGTCTTCGATGTTTCTTTAAAAGCCACAAGTAATTCAGGTGAGGTCATCACTGTTTTGAGAAGCGATTATGTGAATGTCATCGATCCACTTGAAGATGCTGATGTGGAACCAAGACTGTTTGAATTTGTAGGTTCATTCGGAACGTTGAAAACTATAAATCCAGATCTGGGGTATGGATTTGAGTATTCAAATTCAGATTCAAGGGAGTTATCTACATCTGGCTCAGCCTTCGTTAATAATTACTTATATGAGAGCAACACAATAGGTAGTAAAGACGCTCTTTTTAGTCAATACTTCAATGGGATAGGGGTAGCGAAGTTTGATGTTTCTTTTAAAGTTGCATATCGATCTTTTAAGGGGGGGCTAAGCGATGTAAATATTGTGGCAGATAGGCACGATTCATTAGCGATTTACATAGAAACGATTTGTGGGCAGCAACCGCTTAGGATATGGCAAGAAGGAGGAAGAAATCTATCAAAATCTAACGCTATCAGCGAAGAGTTTTTTCCAGAGACGAGTGAATGGCTGGACTTCAAAACGTCATACACGATGAATGGTGCTGACTTTGCAAAATTTTATTTCCAAAATATTTCCTACAATGGAAACAATCTTTTTATAGATGACATAGCCATTACACCAGATTACTCCTTGAACAAAGTAGAAAATTTAAATCTTGTATCCTCAAGCGCTAATTCGGTTCTCTTAAGATGGATTGATAATAGCAATCCAAATGCGTTAGGTTACGTAGTTGAAAAATCGGTAGACGGTACCAATTTTAGTACTTTGGACACTCTAGGAAAGCAAAGTAGAAGTTTCGTTGACAAATCCTTCACGAGTGTAGGAAACTTTGATTACCGAGTTTATGCTTTGGGTTTTGGTGATTATCGATCGGACTATACGGACGTGGTAAGCTTAACGATTCTATCAGTAAATTCAATAGAGACTGAGGTATCGATATATCCTAATCCTACAAGTAATCATTTTATTATCAAAGGTATTTCAACCAGTACTTCCATAAGGGCGTTTTCGGTAGCTGGCGCGGAGGTCGATCTAATAAGGGATAATGAAAATAATTATTCTTATAAACTACCTTCAAATGTTAAGACTGGAATCATTTTTGTTCGTATAAGTGAAGGAAACAAGTCAACAGTTAAAAAATTAGTTATCAAATGAAAAGGATTTTATTCACGGTAGGAATACTCGTATTAGGGAACGTTGCGTTTAGCCAAAGTATTGCGAATACAGGGGGTATTACTTATCTCTACAAAAATGATGCTGATCCCAAAACTCCAGATAAGCCTGGGTTTTATGTAGGTCCACACGTTCTTGGTGATACCATTACGAGCTTAATGAATGCTTTAGAAAAGAGCTATGTATATTATGTGGAGACAGAGGGAGCATATTCTACGGAGGAGAAAAAAATCTACAAACCTTCTATTTATATGGCAGCAAAGCGAATAAATAAGAAACTTGAAAAAGACATTAAAAAAGATAAGATTGAACCTGAAGCGGCATATCCTATCTTAAAACATACCCTATTGGTTGCCATTAAGCTAAAAAATTACAACACGGAGATTGTTGAAAGGGAATTAAAGTCTATCAAGGATTTGGATGAGTTAGTTGATTATTTTAATGACATCAAGTTCAAATCCTAGAAATCGAAACAAGATTATATAGTATTATTAAACATCGTTTTGAAAGGTCTGTGTTGTATCACAGACCTTTTTTATTCGGTACCTGTATGTTTATGGCTGTTATCATTGTTTATCTCAACTCGAAATATTTGCCATTCAACCAGCAATTAGCCACTTCTCGTAATAGTTTGAGATGTACGAATCACTAAAATTTATTACGTCCATTAAGAACCCAGTATTGATTCATCCAAGACATGGACACTTCTAGGAGTAGTTTTTGATGGACTTGGTGAAAATTGCTACCAAAGAAGTCTAACGAAAGATGAAAATCTAATGCCGTGGTTTGTGTCTTTGTAAATCTTAAGAGTTTCGATTCGTGAGGACACGAATCGAGGCTCAAGGGTTAATATCTCTAAGTGTCACCTGAAAGTATCACTCAGGACATGAAATGAACTTCTCTGTATTGAACTCAAACTTCTCTGCGAGTAACTCTGAGGATATGTAAACAGCATGTCACACCGAGTTTAGTGAAGTGTGACACACACAAAATTATGTGGCATTATGTGCCATGTAAGAAATATCCTTTCTTCTCAGCTATGCCTACGTTTTTTTCGCCTTCCGCATTCACAAAGGTTCTAGTGAGTTTCACTGACCCAGAACCTAATAGTTCAAATTGAAAATCAAGGCGCAGACCTAATTTTGTGTTTTGTTCTGTGTGCCACAGACCAAGGTGAGGATATGCTTTTATCTGAAGGCCTTACATTGAAAATGTCATGGTGAGGCCGACTGAAAGGAGGGGACTCGAAGCATAGATATTTTCTGAGCTACTTATGTTTGCTTCATTTCACGCTTCGATAAACTCAGTGTGAAATGCTCAAAGTATTCTTATTAGTGCCCTCAACTATGGTCTTCTCAACTTTCTCCAAGGTCTGTGTCTCACAGACCTAATTTGTGTGTTTTGTTCTGTGTGTCACAGACCAAGGTGAGGGCTGATTCAGATATCGCCTTTTATCCAAATCCAGCTCGTGATTATATCATCATTAATGATCTGAATTCGGAAAGAAACAGCATTACCATTTTTAATTTAGAAGATAAAATAATGTTAACAAGGGATTATTACAAAGCGGGCCAACCATTAGAATTAGATTTGGAGAGTGGACTCTATCTCTTTAAAATTAATGATCGAAAAATGTCAAAATTAATTATCAGATGATGCGCAAATCAATTTTTTACAGTCTTTTAATTTACTTCCTCGTTATATCTGGTTGCAAGAGCACCAAAAACCAGTTTTCTAGCTCTGAACAGGAAATGGTTGTTCTCACTATGCAAAAATCGTCTTGCCGCGGCAAATGTCCTGTTTACGTTATGGATGTCTATAATACTGGAAAGCTAGTGCTTGACGGAAAAGCTAATATTGATTACATCGGAGATTTTGTGGGTGAATTAGACAAAAATTCTTTGAATCAAATTGTTCAAGAGTTTGAAAACTCTGATTTTCAGGCTTTCGAAGACAAATATGATTCTAGGATTACAGACATACCTTCAACCTATTTGACCTTCAAAGGAAAAAAAGTTGAGAACAGGAGTGGAGCGCCCGAGAAGCTTGATCAACTTGAAAGTACGCTTACAGCAGTGTTTAAAACCACTAAATGGCAAGAAATGGAAGATTGACAAAACCACTAAAAGTCTAAGAATTAATAAGATGAGCTTCTCCAAGGTCTGTGTTTCACAGACCTAATTTGTGTGTTTTGTTCTGTGTGCCACAGACCAAGGTGAGGATATGCTTTTAGCTGAAGGCCTTACATTGAAAATGTCATGGTGAGGTCGACTGATAGGAGGGGACTCGAAGCATAGATATTTTCTGGACTACTTATGTTTTTAGCCATGGTCTGTGACTCGCAGATCATTCTCAAAGTGGCGTCTCTGCGAGGCACGAAGCAGTCTGTCTATCAATGGTTGTAGTCTCTTCAGAGATTGCTTCAGTCGTGCCTTCCCTAGCCGGGCGCCTTCAATGAAGAGCCGAAAAAAGCCTTAGGCAATCTCTCAAAAAACGTGGTTTTACCTTTATCATAAAACCCTATAAATCAATTAGTTAAAATAGGTGCTTCAAAGCATAGGTGTTTGCTCCTCCAAAGACCTGTGTTTGTGGCTTGAAACACCGGTACTTTTTCACCGAAACTCCTGTGTTTGTTTGTAGCACTTGCTGAGTCAACTAAATCCATCATAAACCGTCCATATAATCAGCCCCTTTTGTTACCCAAAAGTTTCATTAGTTTGTCTCCTCAACTAATACCGAAAAATGAAAATACTTAACACAATATTGGCTTTAGTTTTTGCGCTAAGCCTCAATGCCCAAGACTGGGATGTCAACAATCCCGTCGAGCCTTTCACAGAAACCACCATCACGGCGGATGAAGGTACTTGGATGAATTTGGACGTAAGTCCTGATGGCAAGCAGATCGTGTTTGATCTACTTGGAGACATCTATGTCATGCCTATCACAGGAGGAGAAGCCAAACCATTGAGAACTGGACACGCCTATGAAGTGCAGCCACGTTTTAGCCCCAATGGCAAGCAGATCTCCTTTACTAGCGATGCGGGAGGTGGTGACAATATCTGGATAATGGATGCCGATGGCACCAATGCCAAGCAGATCACCAAAGAAGACTTCCGACTGCTCAACAATGCCGTTTGGACACCAGATGGACAATATTTGATTGCTAGAAAGCATTTTACCTCTGGTAGATCATTGGGAGCTGGAGAGCTATGGATGTACCACATGACTGGTGGTGCGGGCATTCAGTTGACCAAGCGTAAGAACGACCAGCAGGATGTTGGCGAGCCATGGGTCAGTGGCAACTATGTGTACTACAGCGAGGATGTATATCCTGGGGGATACTTTCAGTACAACAAAGACCCGAACAGTCAGATCTATGTGATCAAGCGATATGACAGAGAAACTGGCGAGACTGAGACGGTCATTAGCGGACCGGGTGGGGCAGTGAGGCCACAGGTTTCCCCTGACGGGAAAAAGCTTGCTTTTGTGAGACGCGTACGCACCAAGTCGGTTTTGTATATCCATGATTTGACTACAGGCATTCAGACACCTGTATATGATGATTTGACCAAAGATCAGCAAGAAGCTTGGGCGATATTTGGAGTTTACCCCAACTTCAATTGGCTAGCCGATAACCAAACAATCATTCTTTACTCGAAAGGCAAAATAAGAAAGCTGAACACAGCTACTGGTAAGGCTGAGATCATTCCTTTCAAAGCGACAGCAACACACAAGATCACAGATGCGCTGGTTTTCAAACAAAACCCTGCACCCGAAAAGATCAATGTGAATGTGATCAGAAATGCTACCACTTCACCTGATGGCAAGCTGCTGGCATTCAATGCAGTAGGACATATCTACACCATGAAGTTGCCGAATGGAAAGCCGTCAAGGTTGACAAAGAGCGCTGATTTTGAATATGAGCCAGCCTTTTCGCCGGATGGCAAATCAATCGCTTATGTGACCTGGAGCGATGAGCAAAAAGGCGCCATCATGAAAATCCCTACAGTGGGAGGGACTTCAAAGAAACTAACATCTGAAAAGGGTATTTACAGAACACCTACTTTCTCGCCAGATGGAAATACGATTGTTTATAAAAAGGACGAAGGTGACGGTACCCTTGGACAAGGCTACGCTGTGAAGCCTGGGATTTATACCATGCCTGCGATGGGCGGTCAGCCGACTTTCGTAACTGAGGATGGTGAGTATCCAGTTTTCAATAAGAAAGGCGATCGGATTTACCTACAGACTGGAGGATATCTATTTGGTAGTTTGGACAAATCTTACAAAAGCGTCAATCTGAGCGGAGCAGACGAGAAGGTGCATTTTCATTCTAAATATGCCAACCAATACGCAGTAAGCCCTGACGGGAAATGGTTGGCGTTTGGTGAACTGTATGATGTATATGTGATGCCATTTTCCGATCACGGACAAGTCTTTGAGCTCACAGGAAGCACCAAATCGCTACCAGTTACCAAAGTGGCTGATGATGCAGGAATCAATCTACAGTGGTCGGCAGACAATCAAATTTTACATTGGACACTGGGTAATAAGTACCACACAGTCAACGTGAAAGACTGTTTTACCTTCCTAGAAGGTTCGCCAGATAGCGTAGGAGTGATACCTAAGACTACCGTCAAAATTAATTTAGAGTTGGCGATGGATAAGCCTTCGGGCATTATTGCGTTTACTGGAGCCAAGCTGATCACCATGGAAGGTGATGAGGTGATTGAGAATGGAACCATTGTCGTAAAAGAGAATAAGATAGTAGGTGTTGGTAAAGCTGGTGAAGTGGAAATCCCTAGTGGAGCAAAGGTCATAGATGCTAAAGGAAAAGTAATCATGCCGGGTATTATTGATACGCATGCCCACCTTCGGGCCTTTAGATACGGCATCAGCCCGCAGAAGGAGTGGACATACTATGCGAACTTAGCCTTTGGTGTCACAGCCACACACGACCCCTCTTCCAACACTGAAACGTCTTTGTCTCAATCAGAAATGGTAAAAGCAGGGGAGATGATTGGCCCAAGAATTTTCTCTACTGGAACTATCCTTTACGGTGCAGATGGTGACTTCAAAGCCGTAATCAATAAATATGAAGATGCTCAAAGTGCCATTTCCAGAACCAAGGCGTATGGTACTTTCAGTGTAAAAAGCTACAACCAACCTCGTCGTGAGCAGCGACAAATGATCATCAAAGCAGCTCGTGAAAATGAGATCATGGTTTATCCGGAAGGAGGGTCCACCTTTTATCACAACATGACCATGGTGCTAGACGGGCACACCAGTGTAGAGCACAATCTACCTGTAGCGCCACTTTACAAAGATGTGATAGACCTTTGGGCGGCTAGCAAGACCAGCAACACACCTACATTGATCGTGAACTACGGAGGTATGAATGCAGAGTATTACTGGTATCAAAACACCAACGTATGGGAAAATGAAAAGCTCTTGAAATATACGCCACGAGGGATTGTTGATAGCAGAGCACGACATAGAACGATGGTGCCTCAGGAGGAATATGAGAATGGCCACATATTGGTGTCACAGTCGAGCAAAGCCATGGCGGATGCAGGCGTGAAAGTCTGTGTGGGTGGTCATGGTCAGCTGCAAGGCTTGGGCGTGCATTGGGAGATGTGGAGCTTGGCTCAAGGTGGTATGACCAATATGCAAGTGATCAGAGCAGCGACAATTCATGGAGCAGAGTACATCGGAATGGGTGAGTCCATAGGATCATTGAAAGCTGGAAAGCTGGCAGATTTAATTGTGCTAGATGCTGATCCATTGGAAAATATCCGAAATACAGAGTTTGTAAGCCACACGATGGTGAATGGTCGCCTTTTCGAAACTGCCACCATGAATGAAGTAGGCAACAATGAAACGCTTCGTGGCAAGTTCTACTGGGAGCTAGAAGGCTTCAATGACAACTTCCCTTGGCATGAAGAAAGCCACAGCTTCATGGGCATTCATTGTAGTTGTCAGCACTAAGCGTTTCAATATTTAGATGCGGTTAAGGCTCCTCATTCCGCAAGCGGGATGAGGAGCTTTTTTTATATCAAGACCCGACTTGCTTCAATGGTTCTCAATCCAAAATTCAGACGTTCGCCTTTCGAAAGTACTGACATGTCTTACTTCTTGATTGAAAGCACAGACGCAAATGGGATTTAGCTAAATGCTTTTCAAGTATTTTTTGTTTTCTTTTTGCCAAACTTTTGATGTGCTAAATAGTTAAATTATCTGAAGACCAGATGTTATCAAAACCCAACTTATCATCCTTATAAATCCACTTTATTCTTTCTGAACACTTATTTAACATTGGATAAATGCTACTATTATTCATTTTGATTGTAAGAGACGCGTTTGGTAGATCTAGCGCTATTCTTCTCAATATAAGATTGATTGTAACCAAAGCCGCCCTACATTCGCCGCCCATTCGATATACCCTCGTTTTAGTTTTATGTCCAAGATTACTCCATCAATAAATGACCACTATTTTCACCTCAAATGTTTGGTTATTGTAGCTGGTGCTCTGCTTCTCCTTAATCCCTATATAGCATCCGGTCAGCCCCACACTTATCAATTGTCCGCAGAGACAGATTCGGTAGTTCACTTATTGTTTAAAGACCTGACCGCAATAGAAAGCGTGAAAATTTTAGATAACCTGAAAAATGAGAAGGCTACTAATAATATAAGAATGCTGGAAGATCAATTGATCAAAGCAAAGGGCGATGAAAGGCTGGAGATGGCGTTGAGCGAAAGGTTAGGCAGAGAGTCTAAATGGGTCGGAAATATCAGTAAATCTTATCAGTATAATACACGAACGCTTTATCTGGCTGAAAAACTTAAAGATAACAAGACCATAGCCAACGCCTGCTTCGAAATCGCAAATAACATCCGATTGGGCTATGTCATAGATCGGCCATATGAACCCTATTTTAATCGGGCGATAGAAATATTCGAAACATTGAATGACCCACTTAGTCAATCAAATTTGCTTTATGCTAAGCTTCTCTTGGAAGAGGATAATAAAATAAGATTAGCATATGCAGAAAAAGCCATTGAAATACTAAAAGCAAAACTCAATAGGTCAGATACACTAATGATGGAATCTTTAGCTCGCCATTTAAATGTTGCTGGCTTATATCGAGAAGGTGAACTTGCCATGAATACATTTCGGGAGGGTTTGTCTGTAGCTAAAGAGGTTGGAAATCATACGCTCCAAGCCTATATTCTTAATAATATGGGGTATGAATTCCTTATTAAACAGGAATATGATAAAGGCATTCCATACCACCTTGAAGCATTGGATATTTCTATGCTTGGAGGGTTGAAGGGTCTAGCATCGAATTCTTTCAATAACTTATCCGTATGCTATCGAAACAAAGGCATGCATAAAGAAGCACTAGACTTTTTTCATTGCTTTTTATATATCCAGTCAGATATTAACACGAATAAATACTATCAAAATTTAGCTGAAGTTCAGGTTACACATGAAGTTGATAGATTCGAATTAAAAAATGAATTACTCCTCAGTGAGCAGAAACTCCAAGGAAGGCAAAGATTGATTTTGATCATTACCTTATTTTTTCTGCTTTTAATTATCATTTTCATTTTCTGGAGTAGGAAAAGAATTACAAAAACTAATGAAAAACTAATAGCCCTCGACAATGTCAAATCGCGTTTTTTTGCCAACATATCACATGAGCTTAGAACACCAATCACATTGATCAATGGTCCAATAGAAGCAATGATTAACGGGACACATGGTGAAGTGAGCCCCGGTCTCAAGAATCAATTAATGGTTGTGAAAAACAATGGTAGAAACCTATTGAATCTTATAAATGAAATCCTTGACCTTACTAAGCTTGAAGCCGGAAAACTGAAGCTAGTGGAAAATCCATTAAAGCTCTTCCCGTTCCTCAATGAACTGTTAGGAGCTTATCAATCCGAAATCAATGATAGAAAAATCAATTTCAGATTTTACTATAACTATGAAAAGGATGCAACTATCTCTGTAGATGAAGTCAAAATCGCCAAGATTATAAATAATCTTCTTTCAAATGCTTTCAAATTTACATCCGAAGCTGGTGAGATAGTTCTTTCTGTTGGAAAGATAAATGACCAGATATCAATCAGTGTGAAGGATTCAGGTCAAGGGATTCATCAAGATGATATTCAACATGTATTTGAACGATTTTATCAAACTGGTCAATTACAATCTAAAGCGAGTGGAGGGACAGGCATTGGTTTGGCATTATCACAAGAGTTAGCAAAGCTTCATCATGGTTTAATAACAGTTAATAGTGTATTAGGCAATGGGTCTGAATTTACATTCTCCTTTCCACTGACGGAAGCTCAATCGAGAACTGTTGAAGTAGAAGAGGAATTCAATGTTGGATTGGTCGAAACGAGCTTAGATCAAGTCATAGAAAGGTATGTTGGTGCTTTCGAGGTAGAAAGGCCAGTTTTACTTTTGACGGAAGACCATAAAGAAATGCGAGAATTCATCGCTTCGATCGTGAGACCATTTTTTGAAGTCTTAGAAGCGGAGAATGGACTAGAGGCGCTGGATCTCCTTCAAGTTCATAGGGTTGATATGATAGTTTCGGACGTTATGATGCCCAAAATGGATGGGTTTGAATTGCTAGAAAAGATCAAAGGAGATAAACGCCTGATGAATATCTCGATGATCATGCTCACGGCTAGGGCTGCTGAAGAAGACAAACTATTTGCGCTGACCTTGGGGGTGGATGACTACCTCACTAAACCTTTTAGTCGAGAAGAATTGCTGGTAAGATCTAAAAACATATTAGCTAATAGAATAATCCGAAAACTGGAAAATATTCAACCGTCTCTTGATACGGAAGAGTTTAACGGTACAAGTTCAGAATTAATTAATAGGAGCAAAGAGATCATCGAAATGCACTTGTCCGACAATTTACTTACAGTATTATTTCTAGCCTCTGAGCTGTCTATGAGCGAGCGCCAGTTATTAAGAAAAATGAAGTTGATCACAGGACTAACACCAATTCAATTCATCAAAGAAATCAGACTTCAAAAAGCCAAGCAACTTTTTGAAAGCCAGCAGATAGAATCAGTCGCTCAGGCTGCGTACGAAGTTGGTTTTGAAAAGGTGCAATACTTTTCCGAACAGTACATCAAGAGATTTGGAAAAAGGCCTTCTGACTTATTAAATAGATAAACATCAGGTATCTCAAAACTTTGCGCTATTACGTGCTGCTTTTTGCAATACCAAACTAAAAATTATTGGAGTTGCCAAACGTTTGGTTCCCACTCCAAAATCTCAAATATCACTATTCTCATTTTCGTATAACTAAGCACATATTTCGTCCGATTTGGGATGTAAGAATGTCGGATTTGGGTGCTATCCCTGAATCTAGATTTGCCACTCGATAAAAGAAAACGATATAGTTTATGAAGACCATTCTTATATTAAAATTCCTTCTTGTGTTTTGCCTGCTCTTTTTTGGGAATCGGCTTTATTCTCAAAATGCAGACACTGCCCCACCGGTTTTTGAAAGCATACCTTCTACGTCTAATGTACAGGATTTATATTCTGCTATAAACCTAGATTTGAATGAATCGGGAACTGTGTATTATGTAGTCCTCGCTGATGCTGCAAACGCACCAACTTCGGCAGAGGTAAAAGCAGGAACAGCCTCAGTAGGAGGTTCTTCGATACTTTCAGGGAGCAAGGAGTTGGGTAGTGATCCTTTTTCAGGCGTTGCAAGTCTCGCGGTATTAACACCCGTTACAAGTTATGATGTCTATGTAGTAGCCGAAGATGTGAACACAAACCTACAAACTTCACCCACAAAAGTAGATGTAACCACAGCAGTTGCAAGTACCGATTTTAGATGGACCTCTGCGACAAGACCTTCAGCGGGGATCGTGGAGGAAACAGTCAACGGAGTTACAGCTACTGTGACCTCTTCAGGCAGTAATGCCGATTTTGGTCCTGCAGGCGATCAATATGGTACTACATATAACCTTGCTAGTGTTAATGCACCTGTTGCAAATTTGACAGTTTCATTCAGTTCAGCGATGAATTTGACGAGCCTTCGAGTGATGAATTTTTCTACGAAAGATTGGGTATTTACACCAACAGGAGGGAGTAATTCTGTTGTGAATTCAGTGGCTCCATCAGCTCTAGGTTCTGAAGTAGTCAATTTAAATTGGATTGGAGTGACAAGCTTCACAGTTACAGAAAGTTTAGGAGCTACTGTGTCATTCATTGTAGATGATATAATTGTTAATCCTGCAGATTTAAGCGCACCTACTAACCAGGATGTTGTTTACGCCAGTTCATCATCTGTTTCCAAGGGAGCATCAGTTACAATTGTCAGTTCAGCAGATATAACCAATGAGGTTTGGTTTGCTCCTTCAGGCACTACAAACTTCATGGAAGGTGCGACCATGACCAAAGCGACAGATGGTACATCCACAACTATATTGGCACCATCCACGATTGGTACCTATAAGCTGTTTGTGATCGATGCAGCTAGTAATGTTTCTAACGAGTCAACTGCTACATTGACCGTAGAATACATAGCCCCTACATTGACAGGCTTTGCACCAGCATCAGCGTCAATGGGAGCAACCGTAACGATAACAGGAACAAATTTCAATACCACAGCGTCAAACAACATTGTGTTTTTTGGAGCGACTAAAGCAACTGTTTCAGCGGCAACAGCTACTTCTTTGACTGTTACAGTTCCGGCTGGAGCAACTTATGGCCCTTTGACACTTGTTGATTTATCTGTAAATAGAAACATAAGTAGTAACAAATTTTTTACTCCTACTTTCAGTCCTAGTAAGGGGATTCTCACCTCAGCTGACTATAGCACCGAGCAGAGTTTCTCAACAGATCAAACCGAACCGAGCAAGATTGCTGCTACTGGAGATTTAGATGGGGATGGTAAGCCAGATATAATTATTGCAGATGGTAGTTCAGCAAGTAAAATGATCATACTACGCAATACCGGAGGTAATGGTACTGCAAGTTTTGAAACTGCTCTGACCATTACAACGAGCGGTTGGCAAACGAGTCTTACCGTGGGGGATATCGATGGGGATGGGAAACTTGATATTGTAGAAGTCAAGTATACTAATCCTAGCCTTGTGTCTGTTTATTTAAATACGACTACAGCGGTAGGATCTATAAGTTTTTCAGCTGCTACCAATTTGATTACGGGAGCTGCTCAATATACACTTCGTAATGTGGCAATTAGCGATTTGGATGGAGATGGCAAGGCTGATATTGCTGTTGTAAACAATTCAGGTAGTGTGCTACTGTATCGCAATATTGGTAGTGTTGGAACAGTTAGTTTTGCTGCCAAAGTTGAATTTGCTGCCGGAACTGGACCACAAGGAATTATGATAGGTGATATAGACAGTGATGGCCTAGCTGATCTTGCAATTACAAATGCAGATGGAGGGGGAACTTCTGTTCGTGTATTGCGCAATACAAGCACAAGCGGTACTTTTAGTTTTGTAAATAGTGGAAACTTCACAACTGGTGGTGGCCCCTATGATTTAGCATTAGGTGATTTAGATGGTGATGGTCAATTAGATATAGCAACAGTTAACCATAGTGGTCAAAATGTGTCTGTATTACTTAATACCAGCACTAATGGTACAGTTAGTTTTGCAATTAAAACAGATTTTGCAATCGGAAGGAATGCCCTAAAAATTGCAATAGGGGATCTTACTGGAGATGGCAAACTAGATATGGTAATAACACAGAGTGGAGCAGTTTTATCCATCTTTACGAATACAACAACTACAGCTGGATCAGTAACTTTTGCGCCTATGATAGATATTGCAGGTACGGGAAATTCACTACAAGCAATGATCGTTGATTTAGATGGTGATGGTAAGACAGATTTTGCAACTGGAGGAAGTAAAAAAATACTAGTATTTAGTAATAGTGATCCTCTTGAGAATGCAGATTTAGGGGCCTTAAGCATTTCAGAGACTACATTAAGCCCAACATTTACACCAAGTACTACAGCATATACGGCCACTGTAAGTAATGCAATAACAAGCATTACAGTAACCCCAACCCAAACACAGTCAAATGAGACTGCAACCATACAAGTAAGCGTAAATGCAGGAAGTTACTCTGGAGTAACCTCTGCTACAGCCTCAGGTGATTTAGCCTTAATTGTGGGCTCAAACACAATAGACGTAAAAGTTACATCTCCAGATGGTTCAACTATAAAAAATTATGCTCTTACCGTAATTAGAGAAATGCCTGTTCCTTCCTATACAGTTTCTGGGGCAGGTACGGCAGCAGTGAATGGTGTATACACCTATTTTGGGAAAAACAGCAGTAACAAGCAGGTTTGGCAATATGGTTCTTACTATTTAACAAGCGATAGTTATTATGCCTGGATAAGTACTGCTACTAGTGGAGGTAGTTATGGTTCAGTATATGTCACTAGTCATTCCGGTGAAACAGATCCAAATAAATGGATTATGGGCACAGATTGGAGTACTAGTGGTGCTGCTCCAAATCCAATAATTGACTTAGCTGCCTCAAAAGTAAGTTATGCTTCTTCTGAGTTAATAGAGAACAGTGCAAATGATGGTACTGTTACTGCTACAACTACCATAACACATAATAACTATGAAAGCGCAACATTTACAGGCACTGATGGTGAAAATTTCATTACTTCTGGTAAGGCAGTAGTTACCGGAGTTCCAGCAGGATTAACAGTGGTAATTACAAGGAACAGTAATTTACAACTTACTTTTTCCTTGACAGGGAATGCAAGTGCTCATGCAAATGCTAATGACTTAAATAACCTTAATATTACTTTTCAAGATGCTGCTTTTAGCGATAATGACGCTGCAAATACCACTAATTACGATACTAACCTTGGTATAAACTTTATCGAGCAGATAAATGTTGGAAGTGGCCAAACTTATACTACGATTCAAAGTGCAGTAAATGCTTCTGGTAACGGAGATGTATTGCTATTGGCAGCAGAAACTTTTACAGAACAGAATATTACTATTGCAAACAAGTCGCTTACAATTATTGGTGTGAGCCCTGCGAGTACTATAGTACAAGCGCATGCTGTTGCTGGATCGTCAACGGATAGAGTTTTTAACATTACAAATACTTCTTATGCTGAAACTAATTTTCATAGCTTCGAAAAACTAACAATTAGACATGGGAATGTTGCTAAAAGCAATAGTAGTGATAGAGGTGGAGCATTGTTCGCCAGTAATACGACGCTAAAATTGAAAGATTGTACCATTGAGTCTAACAGAGTTGGAACTACTGGTTGGGGTGGATACGGTGTAGGTGGAGCAGGTGTTTTTGTGGAATTATCAAACTTTATATCGGAAAATTGTACCTACTATGACAATCACCATACTTCTACGAGTAGACCAGGGGATATGATGGGTGGAGGAGCAATCGCTTTTTTTCCTAACGATCAAGTAAATTACATGGAAATTAGCAATTGCACATTCAGTGGCAATAGCAGTGGTAATGCTGGAGGTGCTATTATGAATAGACCAACAGTTACAAATGACATTAAAATAACTAATTCGACTTTTGTAGGGAACTCTGCTCCATATGGCGGGGCTTATATGCAAATGGGATCTGGTGCTAACCCACAGCCAATTTTCCTAATTAACTCTTTGTTTTATGGCAATACAGCTTCTTTAGGGGGATCTCAAATGTACTCTCAACAAGCGACTAATTGGACGGTGAATAACTGTTTAATAGAAAGCACTTCTGCTGGTCTGCTAGCGGGTGTATATATAGATTGTATCGTTGGAGTTGATCCATTATTAGGTGCTTTAGCAGATAATGGAGGCTTTACAAAAACCTATAGTATCGGCTCTGGGAGTCCAGCAATAAATAGTGGTACGACAACTAGTCTGCTTTTAGATCAAAGAGGATTTTCAATTGTGGGTACGAGGGATATAGGAGCATATGAATATCCCATTCCTATATCCGGAAACGCAGATTTAAGCGATTTAAGTAGCACGGCAGGTACATTAGATCCAATATTTGCCTCAGGTACTATTGCCTATACAACAGCTGATGTGAGTAATGCAACAACAAGTGTTACAGTAACCCCGACTCAATCTGATGCAAATGCAACAATTGAAGTTCAAGTAAACGGGGGTGATTTTGCTACAGTAACTACTGGGACAGCATCAGGTGCTTTATCATTAAATGTTGGAGCTAATACCATAGATGTAAAAGTGACAGCAGAAGATGGAACAACTATTAAAACCTACACGCTAACGGTTACTAGATTGGTACCTCCGGTGATCACCTCTTTTAGTCCATTGACAGGGGATGTAGGCACAACGGTCACCATTACAGGTACTGATTTCAACACCGCGGCTTCAAATAATATCGTATTTTTTGGGGCTACTAAAGCAACTGTTTCAGCGGCAACAGTTACTAGTATAACAGTGACAGTACCTTATGGGGCAACCTATGCACCAATTACAGTACTAAACACTGGAACAAGTTTAGCGGCTTATAGTTCTGCTAATTTTAACCCAACATTTAGTCCGAATACAAGTGGAGTTAGAGCAATAGATTTTGATGCAAAGCTAAATTTTGCAACGCCTTCGGCTGGAGAAAGATGGCAGATGGCCAATGGAGATATTGATGGCGATGGAAAACCAGAAATGCTATTGGCAACTTGGAGTACAAATTCAATTTCACTCTTGAGAAATACAAGTACAAGT
>JBLIFO010000050.1:0-15827 GCA_047633875.1 Marinoscillum sp.
GCTCCATATGCCTTCACCAAAGGTGACTCAGCCCTTGAAGAGTCAATTTTATCACGGAGCAAAAGATTATTGAGGATTTTATCCAAGTCTTCCTCTATACCTTTTGCGCTAAGCTCCAGCTGCCTTCTCTTCGCACGGATTACAGGGTCAGCCGTCATGAATATTTTCAATTCGGCTTCTGGAAATACTACTGTTCCTATATCACGTCCATCCATGACGATGCCTTTTGATTCTCCTATTAGTTGTTGCTGCGCAACCATTGCTTCTCGAACTTTTAAAATCGCACTTATACTGCTAACGTGATCATTGACCTGCATAGTTCGGATTTCGCTAGAAACATCCTCACCATTCAGGAAAATCTTGTTAGCATCTAGCTCAATACTTATCGCCTCTAATGCCGCATCAATATTCTGATTGTCTTTCAAGTCTATCGAGTGATTCAGAAAATATAAGGTACAAGCCCTGTACATCGCTCCACTGTCAATATACTGATAATTCAGCTTTTTCGCTACCTCCTTGGCTGTAGAGCTTTTGCCAGTGCCAGAATATCCGTCTATGGCTATCGTGATCCTCTTCATCAGCAATCCTTAATTGGACATGGTATAGGTTTACCCCTTTGGATTTGCTTTTTCTTATCTATTGAGCTAGAAGGCCCCTTTCTACAGCCCCCAACTAAGATTGAAGTGCTTAATAACATTAATAGAAAAAGTGCACGATATTTCATTATATACTGGCTGTTTCGGTGTTTGGCTCAATTTTCTTCACAAGTCCTTGTAAAACTTTACCCGGTCCACACTCAATGAAAGAAGTAGCTCCATCAGCTACCATTGACTGGACACATTGTGTCCAAAGAACAGGCGCAGTAAGTTGCATTACCAAGTTTGCCTTGATCTCATCTATGCTCGTGTGACCTTTTGCATCCACATTTTGATAAACTGGACATTTTGGCTCACTAAATACTGTTCCTTCAATGGCGTTAGCCAGCTCTTCCCTCGCTGGCTCCATTAGTGGAGAATGAAACGCACCGCCTACTGGCAATATCAATGCTCTTTTAGCACCAGCTTCCTTCAGTTTTTCACAAGCAAGCGCCACTCCCGGTATGGAACCAGAAATTACCAATTGACCAGGGCAATTATAATTGGCTGCTACTACTACATCATCAATGGAAGCACAAACCTCCTCAACTATCTCATCTGGTAAACCAAGCACTGCAGCCATAGTAGATTCTTGTATTTCACAAGCTTTCTGCATGGCCATGGCTCTTTGGTACACAAGTTTTAAACCATCTTTGAAACTCAGGGTTCCATTTGCGACAAGCGCCGAAAATTCTCCCAAAGAATGACCAGCCACCATATCTGGCTGAAAAGTTTCACTTGTAAGTGCCAGAGCAACACTATGCAAGAAAATCGCGGGTTGAGTTACTCGGGTTTGCTTTAATTCATCAGCCGAACCACTAAACATAATTTCAGACAGATTGAATCCTAAGATCTCATTTGCCTCGTCAAAAAGTTGTTTCGCTTTTGGGTTACTATCGTACAAATCCTTTCCCATTCCTGGAAATTGTGCCCCTTGACCGGGGAAAACATACGCCTTCATAGTGTTTTGTTAAGGTTGTGTTTGAATCGGCTGCAAAACTAACCAACATCGCTAAGAATCTAGAAATCTTGCCTTCAATTCGGGCGTTGGCACTCTGCATGCATCACTGCGTCCAAACCAACTATAGCGATTACGCGCAATTAGGTCGTAAATAGCATCAGTAACGGCCTGAGGAAGAATTTTAAAAATCGAGAGCAATTTCCAGCCACCACCTAATTTTCTTGCTATTTCGAAAACGGCAGCACTTTTAAAAAAAGCTTGACCAGCTGCTAGAAAGACAATAGAGTCTGGTAAAGAACTGCCAGCCAAATGTGCTGCTAAATGCTGCGATGCAAACGATGATTGTAGTGACGAGAATTTGAACTGTGAGTCCTTATCTCTAGATATAATGAAGTTAACTGCGCCATTGCAGAGGTTACAAACACCATCGAAAAATATAACTGGGGACTTTTCGATTATTTCAAAATTTGAACCCATCCTTTTAGTGTTTTTCTATTCTCAGTGGCTTCTAGCACATCCAATTCCAACTCAGCCGAGTAGAAATAAACTCCTGCATCGAGGGCTTGACCTATTTTGTTTTTGCCATCCCAATTTATATTGATGCCGTTTGGGTGTTCGTAAGAATTATATCTGAAGATCTCTGAGCCAGACCTATCAAATACTCTAAGCTCTACTGACAAAATGAATCTAGGGCAATCAACATCATTGAAAGTTGTAAGATTATTTGCTGTACGGACAAATGGGGTAAATACGTCATTTGAGCCATCATTATTAGGTGTGAATACATTTGGCAACTTATAGACTGGGCAGTTGTCATTGCAAATGACCTCAGTTGGTTCACTCTCATTACCCGAACGATCCTGTGCTGTGACCTTATAACAACCTTTAAAAGATGTCAATGCAGCATGCAAGAAAAAAGGCTGAGTAGAAGTCCCAACTATTTCAAAGTCCTTATCCGAACCGGATTTCGAAAAGTAAATATTGTAATGAGCTAAATCATCCCCACAAGTCAAACTCTCATCCACCGACCAGCCAATCTCTTGTTCAAAAATATTGGTGCCACAAGGAACATCAGCGACTTGCGCACTACAGTCAAACTGATTGGCAATAGTCAAAGTAGGAGGTGTACAAGGCGGTATCGTGTCATTTGGTTGCCCGCAAAGCATTTGAGAACGATTTATTAATGGCTCTGGAAAAAGCTGATTATCGTATGAACCATTTGCAGAAATAAAATAGCAATACTCAATCTTATCATCCAAGACTTGTCCGTTCACCTGACCATTATCCAAATAATTAAATCCAGCTTTTGTGACATCCACAGAATCTATTAACACCAGTTTGCCAAGATCTCCCACATCAACTTGATCACGATAGACATAGTGGTAAGGATAGTTTTGAACCACATTGGACCATGGCACATCTGCTGACCAGCTTACTTCTATCGACTTGAGTAGAGGTCGTAGATTCAACTGTACCATGCTAGCTGTTGCTGAGGAATCTACAAGTAAGTTTCCAGAATAGAAGCGCACAAAATAATGATAGGATTGCGATGCGGTATTCACATTAGTGTCAACAAATATCGTGTCCGAAATACCAGAAGCTACTTGAATGTAACTATTACCTGGAGAAAGTCCTGTAGCACGAAAAACATCGTAAGTATAGGCTGGAGGGAAATCAACTTCATTGATTTGATAAGGGGGAGCCCATCGTACTAGAATACTTCCATTATCCTCACTTGTGTTAGTAATATCAACATTTGTAATTGCAGGCACATCCACAATAATGCTATCACAAACCTCCGACGAAACATAACTCTTGCCTCCTCCCGGCAAAGGATATGAAGCCACTATACGGTAACAATAGTTTCCACCTACAGACAATCCACGACCTGCATTATCATCAAGATAAGTAGTTGTTTGACCGTTTTGCCCTGGCTTATAAATACGAATAGTCTCAATCAACCTATACCCTGAATTAGGCGGCATGCCTGTAACGCACTCATCTATCTCAATATCAAATTCACCCACTCTACGCCAGATCTCAATTGATTCTGCATTGGTACATTGGTAATCTTGCCAATCAAGTTGAATGGACTTTCCTGGCTGCAATGTACTAGACAGACCTTGAGGAGCAGGACCTACTACCGTGATCTCCATACTTTCAAAATTGACGAGCCTTGGGCCTATTTCGGGATTATCAGTGACCTTAAACTGCACTTCGTAAGGTCTCACTCTCACATGTCCACATTGAGTAGTCCATTGAAAATCTATCGCAGCAGGGGAATCCTGAAATTGCGGAGGACTAGGTTGAAAACTGGCTTGACTTCCTTGCACCTCAAATGGTCCACCAAAAGCTTCGATTTTCACTTGCTGTCCATCTGGATCACTACCAAGAACAAATCGACTCACAGTTTGACCTGCTTCAACACAGAGATCTTCAGGTATATCAAGCTCCGGTCTTTCATTGTCGGTCTCACACACTATTATTTGCATGTCACGTGTCACAAAACCGAGGCGCACCGGCGTACCTTCTATATTACGCCATTCTGTTACCACAAATGCAATATTGAATTCGGCGCAACCTTCACGGTTAAGAACTTCAAACTTATCACCTGGAGCATCCCAAATCAAATTCCCGGAAACTGGATCAATAGTAAGTTTTGGGGTTGAAGTTAAGTCTTCATTTCCTTGGGCAAAATTGGTATAAAATGCAGGATCATTGAGTTTGCGATAGTTGTTTACATCTGTCCCTCTAGCTTGCTTTGGGTTTACAAAACTATAAGAGAGACTGTCCCCATCAGGATCGAATGCTCCAGCATTATGAATAAACGTAGCTCCTTCTGCAGCAAAATCTATCGGTGGGACGGTAAGTATTGGAGTGTTGTTCAATCCGAAAAAAGGATCTATAACAATAAGTGACTCTACATAAAAAGAGGTCCCTACTGAATTGTCCATATTTGAAATTCCTTCATTACGGAATTTTTCCTCGTAACTCACAAGGTAAGTACTGTTCGCTTGATAGGTATGCACAATTTTGAATTGCACCATTTCTATCTCATTATCTATCGGAGTTTCTACAATTTGAAATCCACGCTCTTGAGTTACTCCGTCTCCAAAATCGAAAACACCATCTCCAAATTGTATAACTGATCCTGAGTCCCTAAAACCAGTAAAAGTGAATTCAAATGTGCGAGTGAGATTGTCTATACGTTTTGCCGTGATCTCTCCAGCACGAATATGTGTGGCATCTGCAACTCTCCAAAAAAGGCAGAAGCCAATTAGTACAAATATTTTGTTGATAAAAAGTGGTTGCCTCACAATCATCGATCAATTGGTAATTAATAATCTCTCTACTCTCATCAAACGATTGAAGCGATCAGAAATTTGAATCAAATAAACGCCGTTCGAAAGTCTATTAGTCAAATCTAAAGATTGATAACCATCTCTTATCTCTGAAACATAAATTTCCTGCCCATTCATGGTGAGTATTTTCATGATGTAGGGTTCTTTATCATTCATATTCAACGCAAACGATCCTTTTGATGGGTTAGGCGACAATGTCACTTCTAATTCTTCTTTTGATAGTCCAGTGACTATTGAATTTAATCGCCCTATGGTAGCGCAATCTTTGTAGAAAGCAATGTTATAACTATAAAAGCTTGATTCAGTTTCAAAACGGATAGATCCCAGACTGAAATCTCCTTGAAAATCATTTCCTTCAAATTCAAAGGTTGTATCTGAGTTAACAACTGATTCATTCAAAACCGAAGAAGGCTCTCCCTTTTTCAAATCAAGAAATGGTAAGTCGACAGATAGCGAGACATTTTCACCTTTTTCTAATCTCACGCTAAATTCATCCTGATCACATAGATCATCAATCGTCGAAACTGAAAACTCATTTTCAAAAGCAAAATCAGGTGTGAAAACAAAATCGATAATGGTTTCAGAAAGAATAAATGGCTCATCATCCTGAAACCGAACTTCCTGTACTGAAACCGCATAGCCATGAAGATTTGAAGATTGATTAGTGACTACTTGATCAATATTCCATTTTAGATTCCCTGAAATTCTATCGATACTCAAACCAGCCAGTTGATACTTAGGTAAACCAATGCGACCTGCGTCTTTTGGGACTTGCATTTTGAATATCAAAATATCTCCATCTTCTTCCTTCGTGATCACAGATCGATGAAAAGGTCTATGAACTTTAGCGTCAAGCAAACTCAATCCATCTATACGAGGTGGTGTGTTTTGTAGAAATGGATCAATTACAAAAGAGGTTTGGAAATGATAAAAGCTAGGATCAACTATATTGGCATTAGCAATTGGTTCCCGACCATTTGTGCTAAATGTTGCCGTGTAGTTGCCATTTCCAGGGTAAGTGTTTGAAACATCGAAATAGCCGATCAAGTACCCTTCCTTTTCAGTCAACTTATTAATTGTGAACTTTTTAGTTAGCACCTCTCCCACTCCAAAATCAAAAGTGCCTTCTAAAGAGCTAACCTCATGATTAGAGCTAATTAAAAAGTAAATGCGAAAATTTACCGTCTTACCTACAATACTTTCTATGCCTATCCAACCGCCTTTCAAATGAGTAGCTCCCACACTAAAAGTAACAATAAGAAATAGCATAGGTAAAAGGAATTTTTTCACGAGTCTTTCAAACATTAGAATTACACATCAAGTTCGCAACCATGCAACAGTTAAAGTACTAAAAGACCTTATCTTTCTGACCTGACGGGTAACCATTTTATTTAGATAAAATCAAAATAAGAACTTAGATTGTAATGGTCACTCTTGGGAACTACCTTTGGTGACCACTTTAAAAAAGTAACACGCGCAACATTATGAGTTCGTCAACGAATATTTTCTCGAGTACCGTCGGCCGCAAATTTGCCATGGCACTTTCCGCCATTCTCTTGGTCTTTTTTCTTCTATCGCATTTGGTGACTAATTTACTATCCGTGATAAGTCCTGAAGCATTCAATGAAGCTTCGCACTTTCTGGGAACCAATCCTTTCGTACAGTTTCTTGCTCAGCCAGTGCTGATTTTTGCTGTATTGTTTCACTTTATCATGGGATTCTACCTTGAGGTCAAAAACAGATCAGCTAGACCTGTGAAATATACCATGAAGAAAGGCGATAATGCTACTTGGATGTCCCAAAACATGATCTATTCCGGTCTAGTTATTTTGGCATTCTTTGGTCTTCATTTTGTCGATTTTTGGTTCCCAGAAATGGATTACAAATACATCTCTCAACTTCCAGAGGTGACTGATAGATACTATGATGAGTTGGTTCATAAATTTCAAAATCCACTTAGAGTTGGATCGTATGTGATAGCATTCGTGCTACTTGCACTACACTTACTCCACGGATTTCAATCATCACTTCAGTCCATGGGTATCAATAACAAATTCACACCGGCGATCAAGAAATTCACTGAGGCTTATGCGATCATCATTCCTCTTGGTTTCATTTTTATAGCGATATATCATTTCATCAATCATTAATATTAGTCATGAAGATAGGAGCGAATTTTCCAGCACAAATACCTGAAGGACCAATTGCAGATAAATGGACTAATTATAAAAACCATATCGATCTTGTCAACCCTGCGAATAAGCGTCTAATAGATGTCATAGTAGTAGGAACTGGATTGGCAGGCGGATCTGCGGCAGCAACTCTTGCGGAGCTAGGTTATAATGTTAAAGCATTTTGCTACCAAGATTCGCCACGACGCGCACATTCTATTGCTGCACAAGGTGGTATCAATGCTGCTAAAAACTATCAAGGTGACGGTGACTCTACTTACAGACTTTTCTATGACACTGTAAAAGGTGGTGATTATCGATCTAGAGAAGCCAATGTTTATCGTCTCGCTGAAGTATCAGCTAATATCATAGATCAGTGCGTGGCACAAGGAGTTCCTTTTGCTCGTGACTATGGTGGGCTGCTTGACAATAGGTCATTCGGTGGCGTACTCGTGTCACGTACCTTTTATGCCAAAGGTCAAACTGGTCAGCAATTACTACTTGGAGCGTACTCTGCGATGAATCGTCAGATTGCTCGAGGAAAAATAAAGATGTATAACCGTCACGAGATGGTTGAATTAGTAATGGTGGACGGCAAAGCCCGTGGCATCATTGCAAGAGATTTAGTTTCAGGAGAATTGGAAAGACATTCTGCGCACGCCGTAGTAATAGCCTCTGGTGGTTACGGAAACGTATTCTTTCTTTCTACTAACGCTATGGGATGTAATGTCTCTGCGACCTGGAAAATTCACAAAAAAGGTGCTTGGTTCGCTAATCCTTGCTTTACTCAGATCCACCCGACATGCATTCCCGTTTCTGGAGATCATCAGTCGAAGCTTACTTTGATGTCTGAATCACTTCGAAACGATGGTCGTATCTGGGTGCCTGCTAATCAAGAAGATGCTAAAGCAATAAGAGAAGGAAAGCGCAAGCCTACTGATTTGGCAGAAGCAGATCGTGATTATTTCTTAGAAAGAAGATATCCTGCCTTTGGTAACCTCGTGCCTCGTGATGTAGCATCTAGAGCCGCTAAAGAAAGATGTGATGCTGGTTTCGGCGTGAATGCTACTGGTGAAGCAGTTTATCTGGATTTCGCAGCAGCGATCCAGCGCTATGGAAAAGAGCAAGCACACCTAAAAGGTTTTGATGAAAATGATGCTGCGGTAGTTAAGGAATTGGGTACGGAAATGATCAAATCCAAATACGGAAACCTCTTCCAGATGTACGAGAAGATTGTGGATCAAAATCCATATGTGACTCCTATGATGATCTACCCTGCTGTGCATTATACCATGGGTGGAACTTGGGTAGATTACAATTTGATGTCTACTATCCCTGGTTGCTTTGTAGTTGGTGAGGCTAACTTCTCTGAACACGGCGCTAATAGACTAGGTGCTTCTGCGCTTATGCAAGGTCTAGCAGATGGATATTTCGTTCTTCCTTATACAATTGGAAACTACCTCTCTAATGATATTAGAACTGGTAAAATACCTACTGATACTCCTGAGTTTGAAGAGGCTGAAAAGAAAGTGCGTGCTGACCTAGAAAAACTGATCAATAACAATGGCACAAAAACCGTGGATCATTTCCACAAGCGCCTTGGTAAAGTGATGTGGAACAAAGTAGGGATGGCTAGAAACGCCGAAGGCCTCAAAGAGGCTATCAAAGAGATCAAACAAATTCGCGAAGAATTCTGGAAAGATGTAAAAATCCCCGGATCATTGGATGAGTACAATGAAGAACTAGCGAAAGCAGGCCGTGTGGCAGACTTCTTAGAATTGGGTGAACTTTTCGCAAAAGACGCACTCGAAAGAGAAGAATCTTGTGGAGGTCACTTCCGTGAGGAACATCAAACTCCAGAAGGTGAAGCAATGAGGAAACCAGAATTCCAATATGTAGCCGCTTGGGAGTACAAAGGAGAACCTAGCGAAGCAGTAGTACATAAAGAGATGCTGTCTTACGAAAGCATTGAAGTAAAAGAAAGAAGTTATAAATAACAGCAATTGACTGTTGGATAAAATCGATACATAATTATGGATCTTACACTCAAAATCTGGCGACAAAAAAATGCCAGCGATAAAGGAAAAATAGTTGACTATCCCGTGAAGGACGTTTCGCCAGACATGTCTTTTCTAGAGATGATGGATGTGCTCAACGAAGACTTAGTGGCTAAAGGTGACGTGCCTGTAGCATTCGATCATGACTGTAGAGAAGGTATCTGCGGATCATGTTCATTGCAGATCAATGGAAAGCCACATGGACCGGACGATGCAATCACTACATGCCAGCTCCATATGAGGAAGTTCAAAGATGGCGATACTATTTTCATCGAGCCATTCAGAGCTAAGGCTTTTCCTGTTGTAAAAGATTTGATTGTAGATAGATCATCATTTGATCGCATCCAGCATGCAGGTGGTTTTATTTCCATTAACACTTCAGGTAACACACAAGACGCAAACGCAATCCCTATCAATAAGCACAATGCGGATATGGCATTCGATGCAGCGACTTGTATAGGATGTGGAGCATGCGTAGCAGCTTGCAAGAATGCTTCTGCGATGTTGTTCGTATCCGCTAAAGTTTCTCAGTTTGCATTGCTTCCTCAAGGACAAGTGGAGCGTCAGACTAGAGTTCAGGCTATGATTGCTCAAATGGATGCAGAAGGTTTTGGTGCTTGTACCAATACTGGTGCTTGCGCTGCTGAATGTCCAAAGGAAATCAGTCTTACAAACATTGCTCGACTAAATCGAGAGTATCTCAGTTCGACAATAAGTTAAAAATTTCAAGCCCCGATTTATCGGGGTTTTTTATTGCTGGCATACATCACTAGTTTACTTTTTAGGTTTTGAATGCAATCTTATCCATGAAACTATCGTTCGATCTTTGCCTTCTGAAATATATGTCTTCAGCAAAACCATCGTATACTTCCATAATTCGTATCTTTCAGGTCTAAATCAGCTATTAGTTGAAAAAATTCCTCATTTTCCTTTCGGTTATCCTACTTCTTGGTGCCGGTTATTTTACTTACCAAAACTATATCAGTGATGATGACCTCAGTGCATGGTCATTCATACCTAATAATTCACTTATCGTTTATGAGTCCATTCATACCATCAAAGCAATTGAGGATTCAAGAGCAACTCAGATTTGGCAAAATCTATCTTATATTGAAGGGTTTAGAAAAATAGAGGAGCGAATTGAACTCTTAGATAGCATTGCAGAAAATGGCAATTTTCGAAAGTTTTTTGCTGAGGCGCCGCTACTTACCTCACTTCATGTAACATCCAGTAAGGACTTTGATCTTTTGTTTGTGGTTGAAATAAAGAATCTTGCGCAACAAGCATTTTTAAGTTTGGCCCAGACCAAATTCGCTGCAAAGGGATTTCAAAAACGCACACGAGAATATGAAGGATTTACAATTACAGAAATTTCAGAAGCTGGTAAAAATGCCTTCACTTATATTTTTTACAAGAACTACTTTATAGGTAGTTTTTCATCGTTTCTCGTGGAAGATGCGATCAGGACTGTCTCAGATAACGAGAAAGATAATTTCAGACAGATGACCGCTGAGTTGGTGAAACTCACAAAACTCCAACAAGATCAAGGAAATCTTTATTTGAATATTGAAAATTTCAGTTCGTTCGTTGGCACCTTCACACAGCTACCAGTCAATTTGACCTTTGCAAAATCGTCTTTTCTTGACCTCCGAATAACCGATCAAACCATCAATCTTACTGGATTCAGCTTTGTTGACAAGCAAAAGGATTTCCTAAATGTTTTCTCAACTCCTGGGGGCAATTTTGATATTGCTGAGATCATCCCAAGCAATACGGCATGGCTTTACCATTTCACTAGCACCGAACCCACTGCACTTGGAAAAGCCCTTAACGACTACAATAAAAAGAATGACCCAGAGGCAACAAAACACAAAGCTGCCTTACTCAAGGATGCAGATTTTGATGTAGACTATACTTTCAACTTGATAGATGAGGAGATTTGCCTCGTGAATTTGGAAACCAAAACTGGAAAATCACAAGATCTACTTTTCATTCTTGAAATCAACGATATGGGTGAAGCCTTGCGCTATTTCAATGCTTTGGGCGATCGCTACATGGTCACCACTGGTGATACGCTATATAATGAGCAATATGGCGAATACACCATAAGGAAGTTGCCAGTAAAGGATTTCCCTTATGCTCTTTTGGGTGAAATAGGTAAAGGGTTTGAAGAAGCATATTACTTGCAACATCGCAATCACTTGATATTTAGCAATAACCTACAGCGACTGAAGCAACTGACACTTTCAATTGAAAATGAGTCCACATGGACCAAATCGCTACACATCAATAAGTTTCTTTCAATGACCGATAAGGAAGCAGGGTTCAGTGTTTACGTAAATGTGCCCGGTTTTTGGGAACAGTTCATGAACACCCTCAAACCTGATTGGCAAGAGTTTTTCAGAACACAACAATTCACATTTAGGAATCTTGAATTTATCGCCATGCAGTTTAGCGCTGTTGATGATAAATTTTACACCAATGTCACCATTTATCAGCCAACACTTCCAAAGCGAAGTATCCCTGAACGTATCAACACATTGAGGTCTATTGAGCTAGCAGAGACTATCATTTCAAAACCATTTCTCACTATCAATCACAACAACAAACAGCGCGAGATCATGGTACAGGATAGCGCCTACAATGTCTATTTGATTGCCTCTGACTTCTCAGTGCTTTGGGACAAAACAACTGATGGACCCATCATTGGTGGCATCAAACAGCTAGACTATTATAAAAACGGCAAACTGCAATACCTCTTTGCTACACGAAATCAAGTGCATATACTGGACAGAAATGGGGACTCTCTACCCGAGTTTCCAAAGAACATAAAAGGCGCACAACCTTTTATTGATATAGAACTGATAGATTACAACAATACCAAGGATTATCGAATCTCAATTACGGATGCCGAAGGCAATGTCTATTTAACGGATAAAGATTTGAAGCCTCTTGATGGCTGGGCACCAAAAAGATTTACAAAACCTTTGGTTCAGGCGCCAGTTCACGAAAGGATAGATGGTAAAGACATTATCATCACATTGCAAAATGATGGAAAGCTGGATTTAATCTCTCGAAAAGGCCAATCCTACAGAGGATTTCCAATCGAAATCAAATCTGAGGTAAGCGAAAAACCTTACATTCAGACACGCAACTCATTTAGCGAATCAAGGATCATAGTGCTGACAAAGGCAGGTGAATTGATAGAGATCAACTTCAAAGGAGAGCTAATAAAACGAGAGCAACTCTATAAACCAGGCGCTAATACCGATTTTAATATCCTAGGTGATATAACCGGGTCTGCCTATCTAATCACACGAAATACTGAGGGATCTTATGAGGTACTTGAGCCAACCGGCACAAGTCTATTTCAAAAAAGCTTCTTGTCTAAAGCGCCTATTTACACGCAATATTATCAGCTTGGTGGTGGTACGGAATTTATCATTTTCATTGACTCTGGAGGCTCTTACCTCTACCTATACAACAAAGCAGGCACTTTACTCACAGGCAGACCATTGGCAGCAGATAAACCAGTCGCAATCATGCAGTATGAAAATGAGTTTCAGGTATACCGTGTTATTGACCGAAGAATTGAACTGGTATCGTTTAGTCTCTAAACTTGCACTGTCTTCCAATATCCCTTTCGGAAGATATAAATGGAAATAAGCGCTTGAAGGGAATGGCAAAATGAAATGGTTACAAAAACGCCAGTAGACTGCCAATCAAGGTAAACTGCGAGGTAATATGCCAATGGTATTTGGATGAGCCAAAAAACAACGAAATTGATCAATAGAGGTGTTTTTGTATCCCCCGCTCCATTGAAGGATTGCCCAATCACCATTCCATAAGCAAAAAACACATAGCCAATACATATAATCTTCAAAGCATTCGTAGCGATTTCCTTAGCTATAGGTTCTTTGGTGAAAATACCGATAATAGGATCAGCCGCTAGAAAAAACACTACAGAGACCATTCCAAGAAAAAGCATATTGAAGAAGGCAGTCTTCCATACAGATTGCTCCGCTCGATCAGGCTGTCCAGCACCTAAGTTTTGGCCAACCAAAGTTGCAGCTGCATTGGCCATCCCCCATGATGGTAAAATAGTGAATACAATTACCCGAAAAGCTATGGTATAGCCAGCTAATGCTTCGCTTCCAAACAATGAAATCACTTTCACCAAGAAAATCCAGCTTGCAGTTTCCACAAGAAATTGTCCCATTCCAGCCAGAGATATTTTGATCAACTCATATACGGTCTTCACTCTGAACACGACATTGTCCCAGCCAATCTTGATGATCCCTCTTCGATTCAATAAATGGTAGACCTGATATAACACCCCCGTGGAGCGTCCAATAATGGTAGCTATTGCCGCTCCTTCTATTCCCATTGCCGGAATTGGCCCTAAGCCAAAAATCAAAAGTGGGTCTAGTATAATGTTTAGTCCATTCGCTAACCAGAGTGTCCGCATGGCAATAGCTGCATCCCCAGCACCACGAAATATTGCGTTATTCAAAAAGAGTAAGAAAATACTCAGATTTCCAGCAAACATAATCTTAGTGAATCCAACACCCTCATCTACCAGATCAGGCGCCCCACCCATCAACACCAGAATATCTTCAGCAAAAATAAACCCCAATGCCCCGAGTAAAGCACCCACCATGACCGACAGAAAGATGGATTGAAAGCCAGCATCGCTCGCAAGTTTGAATTGCTTTTCTCCTATTCGCCTTGCAACAATAGCCGTAGTAGCCATACTTAGACCGATCGCCACGGAATAAATAATCATAAGAACCGACTCGGTAAGACCGACTGTCGCCACTGCATTGATGCTGATTTTAGATACAAAAAACACATCTGCTACCGCAAATAATGATTCCATGACCATTTCGGCTATCATGGGAATAGAAAGTAGGAAAATCGCTCGGTTGATACCACCAGTGGTAAATTCGCTCTCCTTACCTTTCAATGCAGTCAGTAAAAGGCGAAAACCCTTACTTAGATTTTGGATGGTATTTGACATAGATAATTGGCGACTTATAAAAAGAAAAGTTATTGTGGATACTGGCTATGACAGTGATTACCTTGAGAAAAATGGAACCAACACAACTTGTACATTCCAAATTTACTACTCGAAAAAACGAAAACTTTAGACCTATTAATTTGATTATTCATAGATTTGGGAGTGCCAAATAACACATTATTGACTTTAAATTCATATTTTCACCTCCAAGAGTTGTAATGAACAACACCAGTCTGGCATGAACAAAGATTACAGTCTTTTACTTGAAAATTTACTAGGAAGAAGGTATGATGAAGCGCGACGAGAATCTGTAGTTTCGGATGCTTTTGAAACCTGCGATTACCCTGACTCTTTACGTTATGTGCTTGAGTCTATGGAAGAGATAGATACGTCTTACGTGTATAAAACCTTCCATGTAGCTAAGAAGATTCAAGAAAAAATAGAAACAACCGTGCGTACCCACAGCGTAAGTGCTGATTTTAGGTATCAGGGTGCCGTTCAAACTGAAACCAATATTGCGCTTTTTGGTGGTGTCGAATTGCTCGTGCTTTCAAAATCATTTGGTAATAAACCATGGGATGTAGTAGCAAAGCTTGCAAGAGAAATCATGGAAGCTCTTTCTGGAGATCCTATGTTTCAGTCTGTAGACTACAGCAATAAGCTAGAAATAAGAATTAAGACTGTAAAGCCGAGTTGTGAAATAAAAATTTTACCTGCGGTTTGGATAGATAATCCTGAATATCTCAGTTCCAAACGTGAAATAGACAGAGGAATATGCGAGTATAACCTTACAAAAAAAACGCGCAGAAAATACCTTCCATTTCTTAACATAGCACGGGTAAATAGCAAAGACAGCAGATGCAATGGTGGTCTCAAAAAAATGATTCGCCTGCTTCGATCGCTTCAGCGTGATGCAGCGGAACCTATACACTTAAATGCTTACCAGATCTCATCAATGCTCTATGCTATTCCTGATAAGCAATTGAAATTCAATCCTGAATTTTCTCTTAGCTTAATTGGGGTAGTATCTGCACAACTCAATCGTGTAATTGCTGACGCCAATTATCGTAAATCTCTAATTTCTCCAAGCGAGAAAGAACTGGTATTTGGCAACTCACCTTCTGCTAAAGAAGATGTTCAGAAACTCAAAAATGAACTTGACGCTGTAGTGTCTAACATTCAATCAGAGTTAAAGAAAGAAAGCAAGACCATGTATAGCCCAATCCGGTATTAATTTATTAACCCGGCACGCTTCAGTAAAGCATCTGGTGTTGGCTCTTGTCCTCTAAATTTCCTGTAAAGTGTCATTGGATGGTCTGTGCCACCTTGACTTAGAATATTTTCTTTGAAGGATACTGCAGTCTTCTTATCAAATACGCCACGCTCTTGGAAGAGTGCAAAAGCATCAGCATCCAGCACTTCCGCCCATTTATAGCTGTAATAGCCAGCTGCATATCCACCACCGAATATGTGACCAAACTGTACGCTCATATTAGTATTGGCTACCGGAGGAAAAAGATCCGTGCCGCTAAACGCTCCTTTTTCAAGCGATTCTACATCTGTGATATTCTCTGCTTCCGTTTTACTCAGATTATGCCAACTCATATCTAGCATCGCAAAG
>JBLIFO010000051.1:0-15793 GCA_047633875.1 Marinoscillum sp.
AAGCTGGTATTCCGGTTTATGCTTGGAAAGGCTTAAACGAAGAAGAATTTGACTGGTGTATTGAGCAGACCATTTTTGCTTTCGAAGGAGGCAAACCTCTCAATTTGATTTTGGATGATGGTGGTGACCTAACTAATATGGTGCTAGATCGCTACCCTGAATTGGTAGCTGGTATCAAAGGTCTTTCTGAAGAAACCACTACAGGAGTTCATAGATTGTATGAGAGAATGAAAAAAGGAACGCTTACACTTCCTGCAATTAACGTGAACGATTCTGTCACTAAATCTAAATTCGACAATAAATACGGCTGTAAAGAGTCATTAGTAGATGCCATAAGAAGAGCGACAGATATTATGCTCGCGGGTAAAGTGGCAGTAGTTGCTGGTTATGGTGATGTTGGGAAAGGATCTGCGGCTTCTTTGAGAGGGGCAGGTGTACGAGTGATCGTTACGGAGATTGATCCTATCTGTGCGCTTCAAGCTGCCATGGATGGATACGAAGTGAAGAAAATGGCTGATGCTGTTTTAAGAGCTGACATAATTGTAACTGCTACTGGAAACAAAGACATTATCCGTGGGGAACACTTCTTGAAAATGAAGGATAAAGCTATTGTTTGTAACATCGGTCATTTTGACAATGAGATCGATATGGCTTGGTTGAATGGAAATTACGGAAAATCTAAAATTGAAATCAAGCCTCAAGTGGATCTTTATGTGCTTGAAGGCGAACAGGAAATTATAGTACTTGCTGAAGGTCGTCTAGTAAATCTTGGCTGTGCAACTGGTCACCCATCATTTGTTATGTCAAATTCATTTGCGAATCAGACCCTTGCACAAATTGAGCTTTGGGTCAATACAGATAAATACGAGAATGCTGTATACACTTTGCCGAAGCATTTAGATGAGAAAGTGGCAGCACTTCACTTGGCTAAAATTGGTGTGGAACTTGAGACATTGAGTCAAGATCAAGCGGATTATATCGGAGTTACTGTTGTTGGCCCATTCAAGCCTGAGCAGTACAGATATTAATAATATTAGTTTTTTAAGCGTTTAATTTAGAGCTACCTCAAGAAAAGAGGTAGCTTTTTTTATGAATATACTCATCATTACAGCTCAAGGCGATATAGCAGGATCTACTTACTCGGTCAAGTATTTGGCACTTGAGTTGTCAAGTATGGGACATACTATTCACGTAGCCTGCCCAAGTCAGAGTATACTCTTTCAAGAGCTGGGGAAGTTTGAGAATATTGTACTTCATCCCATACCGTTTAGTGCTTACTATGACATTTCTTCCTCACGTCTACTGACAAAAGTGTGTGCCGAGCATAGTATCCAGATAATTTGCTGTCAAAGTGGGATAGATCGGACCTTGGCAATAGCTGCTAAAATTTTGTGGAGTTGTCTTGCTAATTTGGTCTTTGTAAGACGCCAAAGGCCAAGGGATGAGCCTTGGCTCAAAAGGTATTTTCACGTTAAATACACAAGTAAAATTGTGTTAGTGAGCAATGGTCTCAAGGCGCTCTTTTTAGATAAAGTCTATCCAGAAACTCATCTTCATGTTATTCATAATGGCCTGCCTCCGGAGGATTTAGACAAAGAGTCTTTAAAGCCAGAGCATATTGAGCATCTGAAGTTGAGATTAGGAATTGGTTCTGAGCTCGTATTGGGATGTGTCAGTCGGCTCAAACACCAAGAAGTTATCATTAAGTCTTTAAAATATTTAGATGAAAGACTAACTATCCTTTTTGTGGGAATCGATGAGGCTGATCTTCAAGAGGTTATTTTGCAAGAATGCCCAAAGCAAAAAATCATTTTTACGGGGTTGATTCCTAGAACAGAAGTAGGTAAATATTACTGTTTGATGGATGTATTTGTGTTGGCGAGCAAAATGGATGGTTTCGGGCTAGTGCTTTTAGAAGCTATGAAAAACAAAGTACCTGTTGTGGCTTCAAATTTTGGTGGAATACCAGATGTGATCCAAAATGGGAAGAACGGATTTTTATTTGATAATGATAAGCCAGAAGAATTAGCGGAGAATATCAAGATAATAATCAGTAACAATGAATTGAGGGTAAGGTTAATCAGCCAAGGTTTAATTACTGCTACGGAAAAATTTTCAATCGAACAGACAGCTAAAAATTTTCAATCTCTTTTCGAGTCAATTTTAGAGGAGCGAACTACTACTTGATCTTAGATTGATAATAGTATTTCAGGAATTTTCCCTTCATTTCTAGTTTTGCTATCTGCCAGCCTAAGCTGGAATCCAGAAACCCTCGTTTGATCATATAAGATTTAATCAAGTAAAATATTGGGCTCAATATCATTCGAGTAATAGGGAACTTGATGCCACGTTCATGATTTGATTCCGCGCTTATCCGGGCATATTTGATAATTTGGGCTTGGTGCTCTTGATAATTCTTAAATGTATAATGGAGCAGTTTTCCGTTTAGCCCTTTGATTTGACTTCCGGCTAGGAGTATTACTTTATCATGTGGATTTCTTCCTCCCCAAAATCCGATATTCTTATTCCATATTCTAAGTTTCCATTCAGGATGCCAAAGCCCATGGTTTATCCATTTGCCGCAGTAATATGATTTCCTATTGAAGGAATATCCATTTGAGGGGAAACCTTTAGTTTTTTCGTTCTTTATTTCTCGTATTAAAGTTTCATCAAGAACTTCATCTGCATCAATAGATAAAATGAAATCATAGCTGGCCAATTTCAGCGCAAAATTCTTTTGCTCGATTTGACCTAAATATTCTTGCTCAACAAACCTTACTCCTTTATTCGAACAAATGGCTTTCGTCTTGTCAGTTGAGTAAGAATCAACCACGATGATCTCATCTGCGATATTTGAAACGCTATCAAGGCAGCTTCCAATGTTTTCTTCTTCATTCCATGAAATGATCAAGGCAGTTAGCTTCATCCTTTAGATATTGCAGATAGTTTTTCTACTCAATTAGAAGTTGTTTCTATTTAGATTAATTCTAAACTAATTTAATCAATCAACGTAACTTGATGTAGCTACATTTAATTAATGCTAGTTGGTGGTGAAGACTTTTCACAAAATTACAAAATGTGAACCATGGAGACAGTGAACGTAGAATTGGAAAAAAGAGAATATACACAAGATGAGCAACAGCGCATTTTCAATGAGGAATTCATGCCTCATTTGACTGCAATGTACAATTTCGCTTTTCGACTTACTTTGGATGAGGATGATTCTAAGGATTTAGTGCAAGACACCTATATGAAGTCTTACAGGTTTATTAATTCATTTCAGCAGGGCACCAATGCCAAGGCATGGCTTTACAGGATTTTGAAAAATAGTTTTATCAATGATTATAGAAAGAAAAGTAAGCAGCCTGCGAAGGTGGATTATAATGAAGTGGAGAACTTCTATAATTCAGATGATGTTAACGATGACGCTACAGTAGATTTGAGAATTGATACTGTACGGGATTTGATAGGTGATGAGATTACAATAGCACTAAACTCCCTCGATGTGGATTTTAGAACGGTGATCATACTTTGTGATTTGGAGGGTTTTAAATATGAGGAGATGGCCAAAATATTAGATATCCCAATTGGTACAGTTCGATCTAGACTCCATAGGGCAAGAAACTTATTGAAAGAAAAATTAAAAACGTATGCTCAATCAATGGGCTATTAAATACTGGAATTTCAGAAGTCGGAATTAATTTTACATTATGCCCAAACAAGAATCAAACGTGTCACAGAAAGGTTGTGTTGAATTAGAGAAGTTTTTAGATTTTCTTCATTTAATGCTTGATAAAGAGGCATCCACTGATCAAATACAATATCTCGATGATCATCTTGAAAAGTGTATGTCTTGTCTTGAAAAATATCAAGTGGAGAAGGAGCTTCGTCAGCTAATCAAATCAAGTTTAGCTGAAAGGACGGTACCCGTGGAGCTTGCAAATGAAATAAGAAAGAAAGTTTTTCAGTCGATTTGAACTAGTAAATGCATCAAGGCAAAGCACTTATTTTTTGTGCTCCATCTGGGGCAGGTAAGACTACCATAGTCAAGCATTTAGTAAAAGTTATTTCAGAATTGAAATTCTCTATATCTGCTACTACAAGAGCACCACGAAATGGTTTGGAAAAGCATGGGGAAGACTATTATTTCTTGACTAAAGAGAATTTTGCTAAAGCGATTGAAGATGGTCAGTTTTATGAATGGCAAGAAGTTTACACTGGTATTTTTTATGGGACTCTAAAGTCCGAGGTAGAGCGGATTTGGGCAAATGGTAACCATGTTATTTTTGATCTAGATGTAATTGGAGGTCTTAATCTTAAAAAGGTACTTGGATCAAGAGCTCTGGCAGTTTTTGTAAATGCCGAAAGTATTGAAGTCCTCGCCAATAGATTGAAAGGGAGGGAAACAGAAAGTACTGAGTCTATGCAACTTCGCCTTGAAAAAGCAGAGCAGGAGATGACTTTTGCCAGTCAGTTTGACTGCCAATTAATTAATCGAGAACTTAAGATCGCTTTGGTAGAGGCTGAAAGTCTTGTCAGCGAATTCATTAAATGAAAATTGGACTATTCTTTGGCTCATTCAACCCGATACATATAGGTCATATGATTATCGCTAATGTGGCTATTGAGTCTACTGATCTACAGCAAATTTGGTTTGTGGTTTCGCCACAAAACCCTTTCAAGAAGAATAAAAACCTTCTTCACGAATTTGATAGATTAGATCTGGTAAATGCAGCCATAGAAGATGATTATAATTTTAGGGCCAGTGATGTTGAGTTTCATTTGAAGAAGCCAAGCTATACTGTGGATACCCTTGCTGTTCTTTCAGAAAAATATCCCGAGCATGAATTTTCACTTATAATAGGAGAGGACAATCTTTCCTCATTCGCAAAGTGGAAGAATTATGGAGAAATACTAAAGAATTATCACCTTATAGTTTACCCTCGACCAAATACCGAACCATCAGCATTATCTGATCACTCTTCAGTTCAGTTTATAGAAGCACCTTTGATGGACATATCTGCCACCTTAATTCGCCTATTGATCCGTGATAAAAAATCTATAAAGTATTTAGTCCCTAGTCGTGTTGAAGAGCTCATAATTGGCAAAAAGCTATTTATATAACCCAATTCGATTATTATATGGTCATTATGTCTCTCTCCTTAGCTTCAAAAAGCTCATCGATTTTTTTCGAATAGCGATCGGTTGTTTTTTGAACTTGGTCCTCAGCCACTTTTATAGCATCCTCTGGTGCTCCATCTTTTTGTAATTTCTTAAGCGCATCCATCACTTCCTTACGGACATTTCGAAGACTGATTTTGCCATTTTCAGCTTCTGCTTTAGATTGTTTTACCAAGCTAATCCTTCTTTCTTCTGTAAGTGGGGGGACATTTATTCTAATTAAATCTCCATCATTCTGTGGATTGAATCCAAGATTGGCATTTATAATTGCCTTTTCAATATCTGGAATTGTCTTTTTCTCCCAAGGTTTTATGCTGATTGTACGGGCATCAGGTGTGGTAACGGATGCTACTTGACCCAACGGTGTTGCAGCTCCATAATAAATAACCATAATACTATCCAGCATTGCCGGTGCAGCTTTTCCGGCCCTAATTTTAGAAAGCTCACTATTGCAATGCGCAACAGCTTTGTTCATCATTTCTTCTAAATGGTCTAAATAAAATGCTATTTCATCCATAATGTAAAATTCAGCTTATCAGAGTTCCAACTTCATTGCCTTCTACCAAACTTGATAGATTTCCTGTTTTATTCATATCAAATACTATGATTGGTAAATTATTTTCCATGCAAAGAGTGAAAGCTGTCATGTCCATAATACTCAGGCCTTTTTCATATGCTTCTTGAAAGGAAAGATTAGTGTATTTCGTAGCAGTAGGATCTTTTTCGGGATCTGCTGTGTAAACTCCATCAACCCGTGTGCCCTTTAGCACAACATCAGCTTCAATTTCAATAGCTCTTAGGCTTGCGGTAGAGTCAGTAGTGAAATATGGGTTTCCAATCCCCGCACCAAAAATGACAATTCGACCTTTTTCTAAATGACGAATTGCTCGTCTTCTTATAAATGGTTCGCAGACTTGTTCCATTCCAAGACCCGACATTAATCTTGTATACATGCCATGTTTTTCGAGACTACTTTGAAGAGCCATAGCGTTTATAACTGTTGCTAGCATTCCCATATAATCTCCTTGCACTCTGTCAATCCCAGATTTCTCACCGTCCACTCCTCTAAATATGTTTCCACCACCTATTACTATGGCGATCTCCAGTCCAGTTTCTTGAACCTTTTTTATTTCCTTGGCATATTGTTCAAGTCTATTTGAGTCAATGCCATGTTGTTTATCTCCCATAAGTGCTTCTCCACTTAGTTTTAAAAGAATTCGACGGTACTTCATGCAGGAGTTAGTTTTAAAGATGGGTTTATTTGAAATTTCACAAAAATATAAAGTTTCGCCAAGCTGACTTCAACATGTCCTAAAAAGAAATCAACACCTGATTTTTTTCAACATTTTGACCTTTTGTAACATGTATTTTTTTTACGATAGAAGCTATCGGAGATTTGATAATATTCTCCATTTTCATTGCTTCCAATATTAATACTGTTTGCTTCTCTGCTATTTCTTGACCTTCTGTAATAGGTATATCGAGAATGAGCCCAGGCATTGGGGCTAATATTTCTTTTAATTCCGTTTTTGCATCATCCTCTATTCCAAGTTTATCAAGCATTTGAGCTAAATCATCTTTTACACTAACAGTTATTTGGTGACCATTTATATTAAGTGTGACATAATCTGGTTCACGACTGACTATTACTAATTGGTAGAGTTTTGATTCTCGTCTAATTTCAAAAATATTTTCTTTTATTTTTTTGGATTGAAATGTAGTTTCTTTTCCGTTTAGTAGATATCCGGACTTAGTGCTTTCTACGTCAAAAGTCTCTTCTGAATTCAATAGGGCTTTTATTTTCATATTGGCTACAAGTTAAACTTTCTATTAATTCTTGAAAACCGAATCTTTAAAGTTGATGTTGGAGTTGACTTTTGAAATTAAGTGCGTACTTAGGAGCTTTCGTGACTTTATTTAGGACCAAAAATTTGATTAAAATAAAAAAGAGTATAATTTTGCATTCCCTTTTTCAGAACAACTGCTAGAGGGTAGTACTTTGAGAGTTTAATAAATCAGTTGGGGGGATACCAAAGCGGCCAACTGGGACGGACTGTAAATCCGTTGACTTATGTCTTCGAAGGTTCGAATCCTTCTCCCCCCACTATTGTATGTTAAGCGGGTGTAGCTCAGTTGGTAGAGCGACAGCCTTCCAAGCTGTAGGTCGCCGGTTCGAACCTGGTCACCCGCTCATATTACTAACTGATTTCCCAAAGCCGATGTAGCTCAGGGGTAGAGTGCTTCCTTGGTAAGGAAGAGGTCAGGGGTTCAAATCCCCTCATTGGCTCTTGCTGCTACTGTTTCCAAGTTGGACAAAGTATTAAACGTATAATTTTGACTTATTTATAATTTATTAATTAGGATTTAAACCGAGGATTTACAAACATGGCTAAAGCAACCTTTGATCGTTCAAAACCACACGTTAATATCGGTACTATTGGTCACGTTGACCATGGTAAAACGACATTAACCGCTGCAATCTCATCAGTATTGGCTGGAAAGGGTCTTGCGGAGAAAAAAGACTTTTCTTCCATTGACAATGCTCCTGAAGAAAAGGAGAGAGGTATCACAATCAATACTTCACACATTGAGTATCAAACAGTAAAAAGACACTACGCACACGTAGACTGTCCTGGTCACGCAGATTACGTGAAAAACATGGTAACTGGAGCTGCACAGATGGATGGAGCCATTATCGTTGTTGCTGCTACTGATGGGCCTATGCCACAAACTAGAGAGCACATCTTGCTTTCTCGTCAGGTTGGTGTGCCTGCTTTGGTTGTTTTCATGAACAAAGTAGATTTGGTTGATGATCCTGAGCTTCTTGAGCTAGTTGAAATGGAAATCAGAGAATTGCTTTCTTATTATGATTTCCCAGGTGATGATATTCCAGTAATACAAGGTTCTGCACTTGGAGCCCTTAATGGGGAGCCTCAGTGGGTGGAAAAAGTAGAAGAATTGATGGATGCAGTTGATGAGTTCATTCCACTTCCTCCAAGAGCTATTGATAAAGAATTCTTGATGCCAGTTGAGGATGTATTCTCTATTACTGGTCGTGGTACAGTTGCTACTGGCCGAATTGAAAGAGGTGTTATTAATACTGGGGATCCTGTTGATATCATTGGTATGGGTGCCGAAGGACTTAAGTCTACTATCACTGGAGTTGAGATGTTCAGGAAAATTTTGGACAGAGGTGAAGCTGGTGATAACGTAGGTCTATTGTTGAGAGGTATCGAGAAGAGCGAGATCAAACGTGGTATGATTATCTGCAAGCCAGGTTCTGTTAAGCCCCATGCTAAATTTAACGCTGAAGTTTATGTGCTTTCCAAAGAAGAAGGTGGACGTCACACTCCATTCTTCAACAGATATCGTCCTCAGTTCTATGTTAGAACTACCGATGTAACTGGAGAGATCATGCTTCCAGCAAACATTGAGATGGTAATGCCTGGTGATAACGTAACTATTGAAGTAAATCTTATTAATCCAATTGCACTTGAGAAGGGATTGAGATTTGCGATTAGAGAAGGTGGTAGAACTGTTGGATCTGGTCAGGTTACTGAAATCTTAGACTAATAATTTAAAACAAGGATGCCGTCTGGATATTCTCCAGATGGCATTTGTTTTTATAGCTTGAATCATCTACCTTTGCAGACCTTTTGGGCTTCATGGGTTATACGGGTGTAGCTCAATTGGTAGAGTAGTGGTCTCCAAAACCATTGGTTGGGGGTTCGAGTCCCTCCTCCCGTGCAATCATTAAATACAACGATGGATAAGATTATTTCATTTTTCAAAGACGCATACGACGAGTTGCTTCATAAAGTGACCTGGCCGAAATATTCTGAGCTGCAAAACAGTAGCGTCTTGGTTTTGGTTGCGTCATTGATTTTTGCGTTGATGATAGGCATTTTCGATCTAGGTTTTGAAAATGCGATGACATGGTTTTATAAGGAATTTTAAGATATGTCAGAATTCAAGTGGTACGTCGTAAGGGCGGTAAGTGGGAAAGAAAGGAAAGTGAAAGAGGCGATGGAGACAGAGATTGCTAGACATGGTTTGGAGTCAGCAATTACTCAGGTCTTAATACCATCTGAAAAAGTTTACGAAATGCGTAATGGAAAAAAAAGAGTGCGTGAGCGTAATTTCTTCCCAGGATACATTTTGATACAGGCGGATTTCTCTAATGGAGAGGTTCAGCATATGATTACTAATAAAGAATTAATACCCAATGTTATAGGGTTTCTGGGCGAAGGTTCTACCAGCGCTTCCAAGGATCCGGTTCCACTTAGACAATCTGAAGTGAATCGTATCCTAGGTAGAGTCGACGATGCAGAGGAACACGAAGAGAAACTTGATACACCTTTTATAGTAGGTGAGACAGTAAAAGTGATGGATGGTCCATTCAATGGTTTTACTGGAGCGGTAGAAGAGGTATTTGAGGATCGAAAAAAGTTAAATGTTACGGTTAAAATATTTGGAAGAAACACGCCGGTAGAGTTGAACTATATCCAGGTGGAAAAACAAGATTAATAATGGCTAAGGAAATAACAGGCTATGTAAAACTTCAGGTGAAAGGAGGGGCAGCTAACCCATCTCCTCCGGTAGGACCGGCTTTAGGTTCGAAAGGACTTAATATCATGGAGTTTTGTAAGCAATTTAATGCACGTACTCAGGACAAGCAGGGGCAGATATTGCCAGTTCTGATTTCTATTTATTCAGACAAGTCATTTGACTTTGTTATTAAAACACCTCCAGCACCTGTCCTTATTATGGATGCTGCTAAAGTAAAAAAGGGTTCAACAGAGCCTAATAGACTTAAGGTGGGTAGTATTACTTGGGATCAAGTAAAAACTATCGCAGAAACAAAAATGCCTGACCTGAATTCATTTTCATTGGAGCCTGCTATGCGTCAGGTTGCTGGGACTGCACGTAGTATGGGAATTAGGATTAGTGGTAAAGCCCCTTGGGCGAATTAAACTATGAAAGTATCTAAAAATCAGAAAAGAACAGCGGCGCTAGTTGACAAAGACAAGCTATATGCAATGCTAGAAGCCGCCGAGCTTGTGAAGCAAATTACCTTCACAAAGTTTGATGCTTCGGTCGACTTAGATGTGCGCTTGGGTGTAGATCCAAGGAAAGCTGACCAAATGGTGAGGGGTGTGGTGACACTACCCAACGGAATAGGTAAAGAGGTTAAGGTTCTAGTTCTATGCACTCCAGATAAGGAAGCAGAAGCAAAGGCAGCTGGTGCAGATCACGTTGGATTGGATGACTATATTTCTAAAATCGAAAGTGGTTGGACGGACATAGATGTTATCATAACAATGCCAACAGTGATGGCCAAGGTTGGTCGATTAGGAAGAGTATTAGGTCCAAGAGGACTTATGCCAAATCCAAAATCAGGAACGGTTACTATGGATATAGCAAAGGCCGTAACTGAAGTGAAAGCGGGTAAAATTGATTTCAAAGTGGATAAGACAGGAATCATTCATGCCAGTATCGGAAAAGTGTCTTTTGATGCTCAGAAGATCAAGGAAAATGCTGAAGAAATGCTACTTATAATTTCAAAGTTGAAACCTTCATCGTCAAAAGGAACGTATTTTAAATCTATAGCAATCTCAAGTACTATGAGTAAAAGTATAGCGGTTGATAAGAGTAGCATAGCAGGACTATAAGTTATGACTAGAGAAGAAAAAGGACAAGTTATTGCTGGTCTTACAGAAAAATTTCAGCAAACAGATCATTTCTATATTACTGATACCTCAGGTCTTTCAGTAGCGGAGATTAATAGTTTCCGTGCGATGTGCCATATAAAAGATATCGAATATAGAGTTATTAAGAATACTTTGATAATTAAGGCACTTGAAAACCTTGATGCGGATTACAGTGAGTTGTATGATTCATTAAAAGGGTTTTCGGGTATCATGTTCGTTAATGAAAATGCGAACATACCTGCTAAAGTCATTAAGGACTTTAAGAAAAAGGACAAGCATCAAAGACCTAAGTTTAAGGCTGCTTCCATCAGTTCAGATATTTTCATCGGAGAAGACCAATTAGATGCTTTAAGTGTCTTGAAGTCTAGAGAGGAACTCATCGGTGAGGTTATTTCATTACTTCAATCTCCTGCTAAGAATGTCATTTCTGCATTGCAAAGTGGCGAACGTATTTTGGCTGGGGTTGTGAAAACACTTTCAGAAAGACAATAAGATTTTAAACAAAATTAATAGACAATTAAAATGGCAGATTTAAAAGAATTCGCTGAGCAATTAGTAAACCTAACTGTAAAAGAGGTAAACCAATTAGCTACTATCCTTAAAGAAGAATATGGTATCGAACCTGCAGCAGCTGCTGCTCCTGCGGCTGTAGCTGGTGGAGCTGATGCTGGTGCTGCTGTAGAAGAAAAATCTTCTTTTGATGTGGTATTGAAAGCAGCTGGTGCAGCTAAGTTGGCTGTTGTGAAACTTGTAAAAGAGCTAACAGGACTTGGCTTGAAAGAGGCAAAGGAATTGGTAGATAGTGCTCCTAGCAACTTGAAAGAAGGAGTATCTAAAGATGAAGCTGAGGCGCTTAAAAAGCAGCTTGAAGAAGCTGGTGCCGAAGTTGAATTGAAATAATAAGTCTTTAATCAACTAAGGTTTAGGCCTGGCTCCATCTTGATTTTTTTCGGGATATGGATCAGGTCTTTTCCCGTTTGTATGTACTTCTCACTGTTCTAAGTTTCTTTTTTGAACTAAAAAAACAAAGCTTTGGCTATAAATGCAACTGAGAGAATCAATTTCTCATCAATCAAATCCGTACTTGACTATCCTGATTTTCTGGATGTCCAACTTAAGTCTTTTGTTGACTTTTTCCAATTGGATACACCCTCTGAAAAAAGAAATTCTGAGGGATTGTATAAGGTTTTTATGGAGAACTTCCCTATCTCTGACTCGAGAGACAATTTTGTCTTGGAGTTTGTAGATTATACAGTCGATCCACCAAAGTATTCCGTCGATGAAAGTATCGAAAGAGGACTTACTCACTCTGTGCCTTTGAAGGCTAAGTTGAGATTGCTTTGCAATGATTCTGACAATGAAGAATTTGAAACTATTGAGCAAGAAGTGTTTTTAGGGAATATCCCTTACATGACTGCCAAAGGTTCATTTGTAATAAATGGAGCTGAGCGTGTAATCGTTTCTCAATTGCACAGATCTCCTGGGGTATTCTTTGCTCAAAGCAAACATACAAACGGAACACACCTTTACTCTGCTAGAATCATTCCTTTCAAAGGATCTTGGATTGAGTTTGCTACTGACGTGAATAATGTTATGTATGCATACATTGATAGAAAGAAGAAGTTTCCAATCACAACATTGCTTAGATCAATTGGATACGGATCTGATAAGCAAATACTAGATCTTTTCGGATTGTCGGAAGAGATAGAAGGAACTGAAAAAGAACTTAAGAAAGTTGTTGGTCGTCGTTTGGCAGCTCGTGTATTGAGAACTTGGACGGAAGATTTCGTTGATGAGGATACTGGAGAGGTAGTGTCAATTGATAGAAATGAAGTTATTCTTGAAAGAGATGGAATCATTTCTGAAGATGATATCACTACTATATTAGATGCAGGCGCTAAGTCGGTAATTCTTCACCGTAAGGATGTAAATATTACAGATTACTCTATCATATATAATACTCTCCAGAAGGATAATTCTAACTCCGAAAAAGAAGCTGTTGAGCAGATCTATCGTCAGTTAAGAAACACAGATGCTCCGGATGAGCAGACCGCAAGAGATATCATCCAAAACTTATTCTTTAGTGATAAGAGATATGATCTTGGAGAAGTAGGTAGATATAGAATTAATAAGAAGTTGGGTATCGATGTTGGGTACGACAAAAGAACTTTAACTACTGAGGATATTATCCTCATCGTAAAATATTTGATTGGTCTAATTAATAGCAAAGCTGTTGTTGATGATATTGACCACTTAAGTAATAGAAGAGTAAGAACAGTTGGTGAGCAGCTTTATGCTCAATTCGGAGTAGGTCTAGCTAGAATGGCCAGAACTATTAGAGAAAGAATGAACGTAAGGGATAATGAGGATTTCAAACCTGTTGACCTAATTAACGCTCGTACACTTTCTTCTGTTATCAACTCATTCTTCGGTACCAACCAACTTTCCCAGTTTATGGATCAAACGAATCCACTGGCTGAGATTACTCACAAAAGAAGAATGTCTGCTTTGGGACCTGGAGGTCTCTCGAGAGAAAGAGCAGGTTTTGAGGTGCGTGACGTTCACTACACTCACTATGGTAGACTCTGTACCATTGAGACTCCAGAGGGTCCAAACATTGGTTTGATCTCTTCACTTTGCGTTCACGCAAAAGTGAATCAAATGGGCTTTATCGAGACACCTTATAGAGATGTCAAAGACGGTAAGGTTGATATGACTGGATCTGTGAACTATCTAACTGCAGAAGAAGAGGATACTTATAATATTGCTCAGGCAAATGCACCACTAGATGATAATGGAAATTTTCTTAACGATAAAGTTAAGGCACGTTTTGAAGGTGACTTTCCTGTAGTAGGTCCAAATGATCTGAAATACATGGACGTAGCGCCAAATCAGATTGTTTCTGTCGCAGCATCAATGATTCCATTCTTAGAGCATGATGATGCAAACAGAGCTTTGATGGGATCGAACATGCAACGTCAAGCTGTTCCATTGTTGAAGCCACAGGCTCCAATCGTTGGAACTGGACTTGAGAAGAGAATTGCTATTGACTCTCGTGCACTTATAGTAGCTGCAGGATCAGGTGTTGTTGATTACGTAGATGCTAGAAAGATTGTGGTTACATATGATAGAACTGAGGAGGAGTCATTAATCAACTTCAAAGACCAGCGCTATATATATGAATTGACTAAGTTCAGAAGAACAAATCAAGACACTTGTATCAACCTTAAGCCTATTGTAACTAAAGGAGATAAAGTAGTAGGTGGTCAACCACTTTGTGAAGGTTTTGCGACTGAAAATGGTGAGCTAGCACTTGGTAGAAATCTTATGGTTGCTTACATGCCATGGCAAGGGTACAACTTTGAGGATGCGATTGTAATCTCTGAAAAGGTAGTTCGTGAAGATATTTTCACTTCTATTCACATAGATGAATATGATCTTGAAGTACGAGATACTAAGCGAGGAGAAGAAGAGCTTACTTCTGAGATTCCAAACGTAAGTGAAGAGGCGGTTAAGAATCTTGACGAAAACGGTATCATTAGAATTGGAGCTGATATCAAGGAAGGGGATATTCTAATTGGAAAGATCACTCCAAAAGGAGAAACCGACCCTACTCCAGAAGAAAAACTTCTTAGAGCAATCTTCGGTGATAAAGCTGGGGATGTAAAAGATGCTTCTTTGAAAGCATCTCCATCACTTGTGGGAGTGGTAATAGATACTAAACTTTTTTCAAGACCTAAGAAGGACAAAGACTTACGCTCAAGAACAAAGAAAGAGGTAGAAATACTTAAAAATAGATATGGCGGTGAGCTATCTGAAATCCGTAACAGGATGGTTGATAAGTTGGTGAAGTTGCTAGAAGGTAAAACTTGCCAAGGTATCAGACATAAGTTTGGTGAGGAGGTATTGACAAAAGGAACCAAGTTCAATAGAAAAAACATAGAGGCTGGTCTGTTCCCAGCACGAAATGTTTATCGTGATGAGTCTAACTACAATGTTCCTGAAGAAGCAAATCTTATTTCAGATTTAATCATTGAGAATTGGGTGGTTGATGATCATTTGAATGATTTGGTATTCAAAATGGTTAAAAATTATATTAATGCGCGTAATGAAGTAGCAGGCAGTTTCAAAAGAGAGCGTTTCACGCTTGAGGTCGGAGATGAGTTACCAGCAGGTATAGTACAATTAGCCAAAGTTTACATTGCTAAGAAGCGTAAACTGAAAGTCGGTGATAAAATGGCTGGTCGTCATGGTAATAAAGGAGTAGTTGCGAAAATTGTTCGTGATGAAGATATGCCATTCATGGCAGATGGGACACCAGTTGATATCGTATTGAATCCACTCGGTGTACCTTCTAGGATGAACATTGGTCAGATTTATGAAACTGTACTTGGATGGGCAGGTCTTAAATTAGGGAGAAAATATGCTACTCCAATTTTCGATGGTGCTACTGAAGATGAAGTTCAGGCTGAATTGAAAGAAGCTGGTTTGCCATCATTCGGTAGATCTTACCTATATGATGGACTTAGTGGAGTAAGATTTGACCAGCCAGTTACTGTTGGTGTTGCATACATGCTGAAACTTGGTCACTTAGTGGATGATAAAATGCATGCTAGAAGTATCGGACCTTATTCACTTATTACTCAGCAGCCTCTTGGTGGGAAAGCACAATTTGGGGGTCAGAGATTTGGTGAGATGGAGGTTTGGGCTCTTGAAGCATTCGGAGCTGCTCATGTATTGCAGGAAATATTGACTATAAAATCTGATGATGTTATCGGTAGAGCAAAGGCTTATGAAGCGATTGTGAAAGGCGAAAACATGCAGAAGCCAAATATCCCTGAATCTTTCAACGTACTTGTTCATGAACTTCGTGGACTTGCACTTGAAATCACTTTAGAATA
>JBLIFO010000052.1:0-15758 GCA_047633875.1 Marinoscillum sp.
AAGAGTTGACACATATAGAAACACTATCGGATCCATCTATGATTAGTCCGAATGACGTAGTGGCTATTTCTGAAAATGAATTTTACTTCACCAATGACCATCAGTTTCGGAAGGGATTTATGCGAGTCTTGGAAGATTATCTAGGTCTAAGTCTCTCAGGAGTTGTTTTTTCGGATGGTGAAAAATATGCAGACGTAGCTGGAGGGATTGCTTACGCAAATGGCATCAACTATGATGCTACGCGAAAGTTGATGTATGTAGCATCTCCAAGAGACTTTCAATTGAATGTTTATAATCGAAGTGAGGACAATTCTTTGACATTAATTGAGGAAATAGCTACTGGTACAGGGGTGGATAATATAGAATTTGACGAAGAAGGAAACTTATGGATTGGCTGCCATCCAAGCCTGTTACAGTTTGCAAAATATGCCAAGGGAAACGCAGAAGCTGCGCCTTCTGAAATCATTAAAATCAGCTACCAAGATGTAGACAACTATACGGTAGAATCAGTATTTGTAGATGATGGAGCTATTATCAAGGCATCTACGGTAGCTGTTCCTTACAAAAATCAAGTTTTCATCGGGAGTGTGTTTGATGACAAGCTAGTAGTCTGGGATCGATAAAAATCTCAACTTCTAATCGCTATATTTTTCTGTATTGGCTAATTAGATCAAGGTGTACTTCTGTCCTTCCGCCTGCAGATGGATCAAACATTGGTAAGAAATCACTATCAAATACTACTTCATCGTGGTTGTACTCATGTATCTGATGAATGTACTGATTGAAGGTATCATCGAATCCTTTGAGAATAATTAGAAACTCAGACTTTTGCTCGGTGAGATCCATAACTCCTTTTCCAAAAAGAGGACTTTTTTCATCTAATGGATGAACTATCGTCCATGGCAGAGGGAAGAGATTGATAAAGTCAACCTCTAGGTCAAGAGATAGATAGCGTCTTTTGGTCTCCCCATTTTCTTCATGAAGGAAGGAGTACATCAGCCTTGCCTGCATATCTATCAGCTGACTCTCTCGCATATTGGCAATTCTAAACTTTAATCCTTTTCCTCCTTTATAAGGACTTAAGAGAAGATTTTTACTGAAAAGTATTTTAGATCTGGCCTTAGAAAAGCGTCCATAGAGTATCCCTGTGGCAAAGGCAAACCCCAGCAGGCCAATCATGGCTTCAATCGCCGCAATAAAACTAGTGATGGGTCCAAGGGGGCTGATATGACCATAGCCTACAGTAGTTAAAGTCTGCGCGGAGAAAAAGAAACAATGAGAGAATGGGTGCAACGAATTTTCATCAAACCCTGTGAGTTTATCCACCCCAACAAAAAGGTAAACAGACGCGAAAAAGACATTGACCATAAGATAAGATACCGTCACAAAGAGGAAGAATCTTGACCAACTCATATTAATCAGCCAATGATATAGAGAGAAGCCCCTCAGTCCAATTCCTCGTCTGACCACATTGAATCTTCCGTCTTTACCAATGAACCGGTCAGTCTCTACCCGCTTAGTACCAAGACCTAGCTCCTTGAATTTTTCCGTGAGGTTTGTGTTTTTCGCCATATGCTACAGAGACTTGAAATATTGCGGAATGGTTTCCAATGTGCCCTAGAAAAACAGCTACTTAAGATACCAATTCTCTAGATTTGATGTATGCCTGATGAAAAGCAAATTAAAACTATACGTGTGAAATTGAAACAATATCTGCGTCAGTCATTGCTAATTGTCATTGGAGTACTCTGTGCGGTTTTTGGCCTTGAAAGCTTCCTGTTGCCAAATGATGTACTGGATGGAGGAGTCACGGGTATTTCGTTGCTCATTGCTTTGTTGACAGAAGGTCGCGCATCCTTTTATATATTTATTTTGAATATCCCTTTTCTCATATTGGGATGGATACATGTAGGTAAATCCTTTGCGATCAAGAGTTTCTTGAGTATTTCGCTTTTGGCGGTTGTAATGTATTTTTTCTCATTCCCTGTTATTACAAGTGAACCATTACTTGTTGCCGTTTTTGGTGGTTTCTTTCTAGGATTGGGCATTGGGTTTTCGATACGAGGGGGTGCCATAATAGATGGAACAGAAATTCTGGCAATTTATCTTGGTAAGAAAATCGGGTTTACGGTAGGTGAGCTCATCCTCATCTTCAATGTGATCATCTTTTGTGTCGCGGCATACTTACTGTCTGTGGAAACAGCGCTCTATTCTATCATCACTTATTTTGCGGCTTCACGCACTGTTGATTTTGTTTTAGAAGGATTTGACGAATACATAGGTGTGACCATCATTTCTGACAAACATGCTGAGATAAGAGAAATGATCCTCAACAAAATGGGCCGTGGTGCCACGATCTATCATGGAAGTAAGGGCTTTCATCTCAATCAAAATGAAGCTGCCGAAATAAATATTCTCTATACAGTAATCACTCGGCTGGAGGTATCTCGGCTCGAATCTCAGGTCGATTTGATCGATGCGAGTGCCTTTTTGGTCATGTCCAAAGTGAAGGACATAAGAGGCGGTCGAATCAAGAAGCTACCACTCAAAAAGCTATAAGATCGATAATCTGTAGTCGTAATTAATTGCCCCAGACTGTAATCACAAGATTTCTTCCTCCTCCATAATTTCTATGTTCACAGAGATAGATTCCTTGCCAAATACCGAAATTAGGTTTTCCATTAGTTATTGGAATTTGAACAGACGGCCCGAGTAACGAAGCTTTGATATGAGCAGGCATATCATCACTTCCTTCAAAGGTATGTCTGTAATAAGGCGCATTCTCTGGGACCATTACGTTGAAGTGTTGCTCAAAATCATATCTCACTGTAGGATCGGCGTTTTCATTGATAGTCAATGAAGCTGATGTATGCTTGATAAACACTTGCAGCATTCCTATTTCAATCTCTCTGATTTCAGGTATAGCTACCAAAATCTCTTGCGTAATCAGATGAAACCCTCTTTTGCGGGCGGTCAACTGCATCGTTTGTTGAAAAAACTTCATTGCTGATCTACTCGCTCAAAGGCGCCAATGTCTGGCTTTTGATCCCTTGGGATTCCCAAGAGGTCATCTAGAATGAAACTAGGACTTGCTATGTCTCTAGCAAATGCCAAAGAGTCCAATTGATAATCGAAATTAATAGCAGAGCGGAATCCAGGGTAATTTCTAGCTCGTGAAACGTAGTTGGTCGCAATCGAATCTTTCCCTTTTATAATGTTTGAGGTAATACTCTTTGTGACTGACGCGCCATCTGCCTCGCTAATGAAAAGTTGCTCATCGCCATCTCCCCAGATGATACTGTTGTTGATACTAAGACTCAGTGCTTCCAGCAAATTAGTCCCGTCAGGATGTTCCAAATTGTTGGAGAATTGAACCATTGGTTCATCATTGATAAAGAAACTGCCAGAATTAGTAAAAGTGCAATGCTCGAATTGATATTCACCTCCAGCAAAACCACCTATGAGATAGCCTCCAGCATTGTAAATCTCTGTATTGCTGGCACTCACTTTAGATGAAAAAGATAAAATACCAGCAGTGGCCATGTGGCGGATGCTGGTATGGTCTATCGTCAAATCTACCTGCCGTTCAGATTTTTCCGGAAGCAGAAAAGAACTTGATCCATCACTGAAAAACGAATACCCCACTCCAAGGCCTATTTGACCGTTTTCTATATCAGCGAAGGAAACTTTGTTGTTCAAACTGGTTTCAAGAAAGATGATCCCATTCCACTGCCCAGGAGCTTCCCTATAGTCTTCATCAAATCGCGTATTTCGCACCGTGATCCTATTGGCAGAATCCCCAAGCATTTCAAGAGTCCCCTCGATAAGCATGGTTGCGCCATTGTCTAGATAAACTCGCGTGCCTGGTTCCATTGTAAGCATACACCCTTCACCTACAGACGCATAGTTGTAGATAACATATGGTCGGTCGGCTGTCCATGTTTCGTTGCAAAGATCGGCTCCATTAATAAAATTGGCATCTTGTCCGTAGGCCACCAATCTCACAAAAGTCTGAAAACGACCCCATGACACCAAAATGGAGTCTTTAACTAAATAAGGTAGGTTTTCATCCTGAGGATCAATTGTCACATCTACGAGAATCAACAAACTGTCTCCACCAAAAAGGATTTCATCTTGTATGGAAACACCAGATTTACCATTCACTATCATGGAGTAATCGGATTGTGTCCCTTTTGCAAGTCTAATGTCCTGAAGCCTTACCGCATTTTGGTTGGGGTTGTAAATTCTCAGACGCTTGGTGATACTGGTTCTAGAGGATATTAGGGTGTCAAATAATACCGTGTCATCACTAAAGAGCAATTTCACCTCTAATGAATTAGTGATTTGTTCCTCTTCCGGCTCGCAAGCAAGCAAAGCCACGAAAACACAAATAAGTGGGAGGTATTTCTTCATCCTCAGGAGGAACGAGCGTATCGTTCTTTTAGTCTTGATTATCTGAATTGAGTAATTCCGTATTTTCGGCTATTCTGAGCTTCTCGATGAACTCATCCAATTCCCCAGTCATTATAGTCGGGAGATTATAAACCGTATGGTTGATTCTGTGATCTGTCACACGTCCTTGAGGATAATTGTAGGTTCTAATTTTATCAGATCGATCACCCGTCCCCACCATAGATTTTCGCTGGGAGCTGATCGCATCGTTGTGCTTCTTCAATTCCATCTCATAAAGCCGAGAACGTAGGACTTTCAAAGCCTTGTCATAGTTGCCGTGTTGCGAACGCCCATCTTGACATTCTACTACCAATCCAGAAGGAAAATGCGTCAATCGCACAGCAGATTCTGTTTTATTAATATGCTGACCACCAGCTCCAGAAGCTCGAAAAGTATCTTTTCTTATATCGCCCATGTTGAGATCTATATCCACTTCCTCAGCCTCCGGCAATACCGCTACTGTTGCTGCCGAAGTATGCACACGACCTTGAGATTCTGTTTGTGGAACCCTTTGCACACGGTGAGCACCAGATTCAAATTTCAGCTTGGCGTAAACATCTTCGCCTTCCACATTAGCAACTATTTCTTTAAATCCGCCAGCAGAGCCTTCGTTGACATTTATGACTGAAAAAGACCAGCCTTGATTTGAGGCAAACTGCTGATACATTTTGAAGAGGTCTCCTGCAAAAATTGCTGCTTCATCTCCTCCTGTGCCTGCTCGTATTTCAAGTATGACGTTTTTGCTGTCGTTTGGATCTTTAGGGATAAGCATTAGTTTCAGCTCCTCCTCCAGATCCTCCTTTTTTGGCATCAAAAGATCTATTTCTTCTTTAGCCATTTCTCGAAAATCTTCGTCCTTTTCGGTAATCAGTACATTCTTGGCTCCCTTCAAGTTTTCACTCGTGAGAATGTATTCGTCATATTTCACAACGATCTTCTCTAAGTCTCGATATTCTTTATTGAGCTTCGCATATTGCTGCATATCAGACATGGCGTCCGGCTGCACGATCAACTGACTAACCTCCTCAAACCTTTTCTTGATAGCCTCAAGTTTATCGATCATCTTTTTAACTTTAGACTGTAAAATTAAACAAAGCAAAATGACTTTTCGAACCCGCCTCACTTCCTCTGCTTTCTGCTTAATAATGCTCGTAATATTGGGCTGTTCTCCCAAGAAACCTGTGGACAAAACAGCCTATTGGAAAGAACAAGAAGCAAGGGAGCTTAAAAGAATCTTGCCAATTGACCTAAAAGTCAGAGGAGAAGAACTTGGAGCAGAAATCATCGATACTGTTTCACGCTCATTCGAGAAACGATTGGAAAAAGCAATTGTGATAACTGGAGTAACTGGAGCAATAAACGCTTGTAATCTGGAGGCAATGTCTATTGTGAAAGTACTAGAAGATAGTTTGGGAGTATCTATAGCGAGAATATCAAGCAGGGAACTTAGCGGATCCGATTCGCTCAACAAAATAGAAAAGGAAATTTGGGAGGCGTATCAGTATTCTCCACAAAGCGCATCCTTATATACTCAGGAGAGTGATCCAAGTAATCTAATCGTGACCAAGCCAGTTTATTTGTCTTCAAAACTCTGCTTGAGCTGTCATGGCAACCCTGAACTTGATGTCACAGAGGCATTGAGCGAAAAGCAAATGGATAAAACTATCGCAGGATCAACCGCTGGTGACTTAATTGGTATTTGGCGAGTAATCATTCCTAAAAAAACAGTGGTCTCTCTCCTCTGAGATTAATGAACCAACTCTGAATACCTGAAACAATCCTGAATATGATCATTGACCAATCCCATTGCTTGCATGTGCGCATAGATAGTCTTTGACCCCAGAAATTTAAATCCTCTCTTTTTTAGATCTTTCGCAAGCTTATCCGACTCGGCTGTCGTCGCTGGCACTTCACTCATGCTTTTCCAATGCCCTACTTTCACTTCATTCCCCACAAAAGACCAGATGTATTGATCAAATGATCCAATCTCCTTTTGCACCTCTATGAATCGCTTGGCATTATTAATTGCTGCTACTATTTTGAGTCGATTGCGAATAATTCGAGGATCGAGTAGTCGTTTCTGTACATCTGAATCATCGAACAAAGAGACTTTTTCCATATCGAAATCTGCAAATAGCGTTCGATACCCGTCCCTTTTCTTCAGAATAGTGCTCCAACTCAAGCCGGACTGAGCAGATTCTAAAATCAGAAATTCAAAATGTTTTTTGTCATCATGATTGGGGACACCCCATTCTTCATCATGATATTTTTCATATTGCTCGAAAGTGCCTTTGGCCCATCCACATCTTTCTTTGTCCATTATAATACTGTTGCGCTTTATGGGTTAATATATAAATTTAGACCTGATTCCATGCATATGTTCATCCGTTTAGCGGTCGTCACCATTATTTCTTTCATTTCATTTTCCAGCTTGTTAGCTCAATCAACTGAAGTGGTACAGCTTGGTGGTCCTTATGCTGTTAAAAGAAGTGATCTCCTACCAGAAAATCTCACCTCAGAGAGGAGTTTGGTAATCATCTCAACACCTACAGTGATAATAGATAATGTGCCATGCATAGATAAATGGAAAGAAATGGTTCTATCTGTGCATCCAACTTTGAGGAAAATCGGTGTTGATCCCATTGCCTATATCCATATAACCGACCTAATGTCTGGTGCTGAAATAACTGCTAAATATCACAGTCTACTTGTTCTTAGAAGAGTTGAAAATATTTTGGTTTTCACTAAAACTAACAATGAGGAAGCCACTAACTACCAGTTGATGGTGACAAGCTATGCTGGAAATGGCACTTTCATCAAACAGGGACAAGATGTTTGGGAAGAAACTTACACAGATATTAATAGATTGATGTTGCGAATGGGGAGACAGGTATTGCGTCAAAAACTAGTTAGATCTAATTTCCTCGTTCCTGAATCTCCCGAATATCTAGAGGATCTACCTATTTTCAATGGTACCAAATATGAAAACTTCCCAAGTAGACTTCTCAATCAAAAACTTGCGGTCGTGCCTTTTTCGAAGGTTGAAATAGAAGGTGTAAAAGATGAGGCTGCACTCTCAATTATTAACCAATACAATGGAGAAGTAGAGGCTTCAAATGAGCGGTTGGTAGAAATAATGAAAAGCTATCCGTATAAATATGAAATCGTGAATAAGATTAAAATGGAAGAACTCTATCAAGCAGGCTTCCAATACGTACTGATGTCTATTACAAGTTCGGGTGAGTCTGCCAAAAGGATGTTAAACTACTCCACTATAAGTAAGGAAACCCATCATATGATAAGTTCCTTTGATAACAATAGCGTACCTGTTTTGGTAAAAACACCATCAAGAGCTTTGGTGACAAAGTATTATATCAAGCAGACAATAGTGAATGATCTCCACACAGGAATAGCATGGGATGCTGGTTTGAATTGGGAAGAGGGCTTGAAAAACTTTCTCGGTAATCTCAATCAAACAATTAAATAGTGTCGCGCCTAAATTACTTTGAGAATAGGCCTAAAATTCTTCCCATAAATAAGGAAGACTACCTAAAAAGATTGGGTTTAGAGCAGGAAACTCCATCTTTCTCTTTCTTGAAACGGCTGCATCGTGCACATCTTTTAAATATTCCCTTTGAAAACCTCGACATCCACTATGGAAGAAAAATCATTTTAGATATTGATAAAATATCTCAAAAGATCATCGTGGAGGGCAGAGGTGGTTTTTGTTATGAGTTAAATGCTCTTTTCTATCATCTTCTCGGAAGCTTAGGTTATGATATTTCGATAGCATCTGCACAAGTCAACGTCGATGGTGCTTATTCCCAAGAGTTTGAGCATATGCTCTTGCTCGTAAGGTTAGATGATGCTACTTATTTATGTGATATTGGTTTTGGTGAGCTTTTTTCCGAACCGAAGAAAATAACAACTGAAATACCCCAACTGGATTTTACTAATTATTATAAGTTTGATCATATTGATGACTATTGGGTATTAAAGAAATCAGTTAACAATAGTGCTTTTACGCCAATATATAGGTTTATGGAACGGTCTCGAGAATTCATCGAGTTTGTACCTCGTTGTGATTATCACCAAGTTTCTCCAGACTCTAAGTATGTGAATACCAAAATGATCACCCAACTATTTCGAGAAGGTAGAGTGACTCTTACTGACAGGCTACTTGTAAAAAATCTCTTTGGAGAAATAGTAAAGTCCCCAATCCTTAATGAAGATGAGTTTCACATCAAACTGCAGGAAAACTTTGGAATAGACTTTCGACAATTAATCAATCAAAAGCTTCTTTAGCTTGTCTGCTGCTTCTAAATAGAAGTTATCAATTATCGGCTTTTGATCCGCATCAATGATATGCTTTGCTAAAAGAACTGCCCCTGTCCATTCTTCACTCACCCAGATAGCTTGATTGCTCAGTTTTGAACATAAAGAAGTGTCTACATGTGGCCATGTGTTTACATAGAAATAAGGACTTTCAAATGTCTCATCTCCGGGAGACATACCAAAAGAAAGGGTCGTATTTGTATCCAGATCACCAGAATCCTTAAGCGTGACATTCAACGATTGATCAAAATGATGGGGCCATATCACTATCTCTTCCGCTCCTTCAAGAGTGTTTTTAAGTTCCCGAAGGCAAACATATGAATCATGATAAAAACTGGCCAGTTCTTCAAAGGACCGCTTGTGCATCGGTAAAAATGGTTCGCCCTTCTGAATTTCATGAATGGGAAGTTCGTAAGGTAATTTCATTGTTAGGTTGGAGGCATTCAGTCCCAGTTTTCCTATCTGCTCTTCGAGCCAAAGCATTAACTGTAGATAGGTTTGGCCCTCTAGCGGAAAGGAGGCAATCGTATTTACTTTACTATCCACTAGGAAAACTTCAAATGAAGTAAGACTAATGGAGCTTCTAAAAGTAATCTCTCCTTCAACCCATCCTCCAGCCATTCTAGTCAATCCCGGCACCCATACTAGTGTAGATTGTTGATCATACGGAGTTTTAGGCAAAAATTTCCTTCCTACAGCAGCTACATTCTGCATCGCTTGATGCACCTGATCTTTGGAAATCTTAAACTTACCCTTATCTGATATGTGGAGCGTCCTCCATTCGAATGAATTCATGGATAACCAAAAAAGCCTCCTGAAGAAGGCTTTTATTAATTTATATATTTCTTGACTTCACGTTTTAGAGCGTCTCTATTAGATGTAATAGTTGGATCCGTAAAGACCCTTGAACTTAGTTTTGAGATTACACCTTTCTTGTATCCTAGTTTTTCTGCTAGTTCTTCACAATATTTTATTTCACTAAGATAAACTTGACTATCTATTTTCATCAGTTGAACGATGTTGTAGAGATACTCAAATTTATCTTCCTCCGTCATAGTGGAAAGAGGTGGAAGTGGTTGAGGGTTGTCTACCAAATGCATGATTTCATCATCTGTAAGACCATTTGCTTTGCCAAGCATCATTATTTGGCTCTTTTCTTCTCCTGCAAAATCTCCATCTATTTTGGCGAGCTGGATAAGTGCACTAAGTTGGGATTGTATACTCATGGTGTTAAGTCTTTATTCTAATTGGTTTAAAGATAAAATTACGTAGCATCAGAAACAAACATTCACATCATTGAAATTGAATGCTTTAATAATTCTAATTACTAGTGCATATAGCTTCCTGCATTGATATCAAAGGTAGATCCTGTTGAGTGGTCTGCCATGCCACTTGCAATAAAGGTGATTAATGGCGCCAAATCTTTAGGTTCTGTCAAACGCTCAAGAGCTACATCACTTTTGGCATGCTCTTCCCCGTACAAATCCATAAACTCTTTAGCCATGTCTGTTCTTACAAAACCTGGTGCAATCACAAATGCCTTGATTCCGTCTTTTCCGTACGCCCGAGCTATTGATTTGGTCAATGAGACTAAACCTGCCTTTGACGCTGCATATGCGAGAAATTCTGCCTGATCTCCTTTAAATGCCGCCCTGGAACTAATATTGATTATCCTCCCTGATGCTTTCCTGTTCAGAAAATAAGCTACTGCCTTTCTACAAAGGATCGCTGGAGAAGTCAAATTCACCATGATTGTTTCATCCCATGCTTGCTGCCATTCATCTTCAGATCCTGTAATGGGCGATGGCAATGCCACTCCCGCATTATTTATTAAGATCTCAATAGAGCCCATTTCTAATGTGACTCTATCAAAAAGCTTAGACGCCTCATCAGGTTTGGAAAGATCCGCTTGAAAAGCTTTTGATTCATTTCCAAGTATATGAGCAAGGTTTTCTGCCTCACGGACATTCTTGTTGTAATGAATCGCAATTGTAGCGCCTGCTTCGGCCAGCTTTGTGGCAACTGCTTTACCAATACCTCTGCTTGCACCAGTAACCAGTATATTAAGCCCTGAAAGATTTATGTACATTCTAGATTAAGAGTATTAAATAATGAGTTGAAAATTAGTTAAAGTAGTTGAAAAGATATTCTAGGGACTCCCAAAATAATCTGAGGTATGTGCTTCTTTATAATTCATTCTTTTCATGGAAAAAAGATAATCTGGATTCATAAACTAACCCTGCTATGATACAAAACGCAAGCTACATCAATGCTAATTTGGCACATTATAAAGTCGCCTGAGTTATAATCTTGCTATATTAAGCTCTACTTCCGGCTAGAAGTTATTTTTTTCACTTAAGTCTGTTTTTAAAAATGGGTATTGCTATTCCATTAATACTAATTTCTATCTGCTGTCTTGTAATATGGAGAGCTGGTGACGGTTTCATGAGAGCATCAGAATACGTAGGTCGAAATTTGTCGAATGGAGTGCGAGGGGCTACTATCAATGCTGTTGCTAGTTCGATGCCTGAGGTTTTCACTTCATTATTTTTTCTTTTCCTAATGAAAGATGCCGAAGGATTTTCTGGTGGTATAGGCACCACAGCTGGTTCAGCCATTTTCAACAGTATGGTTATTCCGGCTGTAGCGGTACTGGCTGTGATTGGTATGGGTTTGACTAATAAAGTTCGTGCCTCTAAAAAGGTAATGCTTCGTGACGGGATTAGTTTACTTATAGCAGAGCTAATCTTTATCATCCTTATCAGTGGATCGGTACTTGACTGGTATCATGGACTCCTTTTAATGTGCGTGTATGTAGTTTACATAGTCTACATGTTTTGGTCGATGGACCGCAAAGAGCGTGAGGTTATGTTAGAGGAATCACACGCAGAGATAGAGGAAGAATTAGATGATTCTGTCAAACAAAAGCCGTTTCTTTTGGCTTTGATCACACTTGACTTAGAAAGGGTATTTATTGGTAAGAAGAAGATTAATGGTTTTAATGCTTGGTCACTTCTAATTGCTTCTACGATGGCAATAGCAGCAGTATGTTATCTTTTAGTCTTGGCTTGCGAGTGGATTGGAAATGATACTTATACTGTCCCTTTCCTTGGTGAGTTTAATGGATTAGACATCCCTGTTATGTTTGTAGCTCTTATTTTAGCTTCTGCCGCGTCCAGCTTTCCTGATACTATTATTTCTATCAAGGATGCTCAAAGGGGTCAATACGATGATGCCATATCAAATGCTTTAGGTAGCAACATTTTTGACATCTGCTTTGCACTCGGTTTTCCGTTATTCCTTTTTACCCTCCTTTATGGTCCTATACCAATGTCTCAGGAGATGGTAGACCTTAGCGGGGAATTGAGATTGTTGCTATGGTTATTGACAGCTGTAGTACTGATCATATTTGTAATTGGAAACTACATTGGTCGATTGAAAGCTAGCATATTACTTACACTTTATGTGCTTTTTGTGCTCTACGTGGTTGGCAGGGGTTCTGAGAATGCATTTGCACAATCTATAGCAGATTGGTTAGTATCTATTGTAAGACACTTTAGCTTTTCATTCTAATTAAATTTGGGTGACTAGCTGCACAACATTATTCCAATAAACTGAAAAGAACTTAAGTGGTCTACATCTCTTAGAGGATTCAATTCCTGTTTTCAAATCAAACTTATAGCCCTGCCAAGGACACACCAGTTGATTTATTGAATTGATAGGGGCTTCTAATATAGGGTAGTCGAAATGCGGACAGTGACTTTCGGTTACAAAAAGCTACTTCCCATTTTGCTTCAAACAATACTTTTTTCCCTCAAAGTCAAATAGGACACCTTTTGATTGGCTAATTTGTTTTTCAAAGAGATCTTGACTTTCGAATAGAACAACTTCTTGATGCATATGGCAATTGATAAATGAGTTATATTCGCTTATCAAAAAGACAAAGAAATGGAAATAACTAATCCTGCTGTTACAGACGGTGTGAACCTATTTGTAAATATTGTGATTTTTCTTGCTGCTTTTGGAGCAGCGCTATCACTTGTAGATATGCGAAAATCAAGTAAACAAGACTAGACATTATTTTGCCTTGACCTGTTTTAGAATGGTGATTATTGTATGCTCACTAGATCAGGCAAATCAAACGTGATCTTTTTCGTGTTTACTTACCTTTTTGTTAGGAAGTATTATTGGGCATACAATCGCCAAAACGAATAAAAATAAGATTAAGCCTAGCATTTCCATAGTTCTACATTTTATCAATCAAAGATAGTCTTTCCGCATCTGCAAATGCAAACTAGACAGCACCTTGTGCAATCATAGCGTTTGCAACTTTCACAAAGCCTGCAATGTTGGCTCCCTTTACATAATCTACATAATCAGCATTTTCTCGACCGTATTGCTCGCAATTATTATGTATGTTTTTCATAATCATTTTGAGTCTATAGTCCACTTCATCCCTTGTCCAAGATAGTCTCTGAGCATTTTGGGCCATTTCCAATCCAGAAGTAGCAACTCCCCCAGCATTTGAAGCCTTCCCTGGACTAAAGAGGAGTCTCTTGCTTTTTATAAAAGTCACAGCATCTTCCATCGTTGGCATATTAGCTCCTTCAAATACACCGATACAGCCATTCTTAACAAGCTCTTTAGCATCTTCAAGAGACAATTCATTCTGAGTTGCACAAGGATATGCAAGATCCGCTTTTATTCCCCAAGGTCTGGTGTCCTCATAAAATTTGGCTCCTGGGTATTTGTCAGCATATTCACTGATTCTCCCCCTTCTCTCATTTTTCAGCTCCTTAATAAATGCTAATTTTTCACTGTCTATCCCATTAGGATCGTGGATACTCCCTGAAGAATCAGAAACAGTTATTGGTTTCGCACCCAATTCAATCAGTTTCTCAATAGTATATTGGGCAACATTACCGCTACCCGATACTACACATATCTTCCCGTCCAATCCATCTTTACGAATTTCTAACATTTCCTTACTGAAATAAACCACCCCATAACCTGTAGCCTCAGTTCTAATCAAACTACCTCCATATTGTAGTCCTTTACCTGTGAGGACTCCCGTAAATTCATTTCTAAGCCTTTTGTACTGACCGTACATATATCCAATTTCCCTACCTCCAACACCAATATCTCCAGCGGGAATATCAGTGTAACTCCCAATATGTTTGGACAACTCAGTCATAAAGCTTTGGCAAAAGCGCATGACCTCAAAGTTAGATTTGCCTTTTGGGTCAAAATCACTTCCACCCTTACCTCCACCAAGAGGTAGTGTGGTTAAGCTGTTTTTAAAAACTTGTTCAAATGCCAAAAATTTAAGAATAGACAGATTTACACTTGGATGAAACCTAAGACCTCCTTTGTACGGTCCTATTGCAGAATTCATCTGCACTCGAAACCCACGATTAATCTGTATGTGGTTTTTATCATCGACCCATGGAACCCTAAAAATGACAACTCGCTCTGGTTCACACATACGCTCCAAGATGTTGGCCTCCTTGTAGAGTGGTTTATCTTCAATGAATGGGATAATTGTTTCAGAAACCTCTTTTACTGCCTGAATAAACTCAGCCTCATGAGGATTTTTCTGTGTAATTTTTTTGATGAACTCGTAGATTTTGGGGTTGTTTTCCATCTCAATTGGGTTTTTTTTGGAAATGACTTTTTCAAGTTATGATATTTTTCAATGAAAACCCTCTTGATTTAGAGGCAAACTTAGGCGTGTAGGTTTGTTGAATTAATGGAAGCTTAACTGCGAGCTAAACACTAGGGCATATTCTTGCGTTATATTTAAAGACATAACCACCAATATTATGTACCAGAACCCAATAGACTCAGAGATTATCACCAAGGTGAGGTCTTTGAACGGCAATCAAAAAAGTGAAGTTCTCAACTATATCGAGAATATTCCGAAGATGCCACACAGCACAAGGCTATATAGAAATAAAGCTATGAAGCAAATTAGAGAGGCTCTAAGGGAGGATTAACTCTCCGAGAGAACCACAACCATATCTTCATTAGAAAGCGTGAAGGTTTCTGATTTTGTGGGGTTCACATAAACTCCGTACCCCTTACTGGCTTCTTTTGCCTCTTTGATAATACGATAACCAATAGCTACTTCGTTTTTACGAGCGGCAGATTCAAGTATTGTGTAAAAATTAATTGGCTCTCCAGTTTTGACATATTCCTTGGCTGGTTTGATATAAATTTCCGAACCGTCAGCATCAAATAAATCTTCAAATACACGCATCAAAAATTTATTCTCAGCAACCTGACTCATCAGAAGACTTATCAGTTTATCACTTACAATAAAGTCATCAGCACTCGTGATATCTGCAAGTTGTCGGTTTCTGATGTCCAGCATCTCAGAAACAATCTTATATTTAAGACCAGTCTTCTCTGTAAAGCTTCTGATGTGCAAAAGTGTAATTAATGTTTGAGCGTCGGCCTCCTGTATTGGAAAGTAGTTTTGGTAACAAAGCAACATGATATAGTTGTACTGCTCCAACTTCATTGCCAACAATGTCTGACGGTCGGTAGTGTCAGTAACTTCAAAGCTCAGATTAATATTCTCTACTGTCTGTGCAAGCTTATTGACTGCTTTCGCTGCATCATCAAACTTGGACATTACAACTACATCAGATCCTGGTGGAACATAGTAATCAAGTTCTTGAATGATATATTTTGCTCTATTATTCCAGCCTAATACAAGGATCTTTTCTTTTTCTTGAATTTCTGGTTCGGTATAGACAATCTTATTTTCCTCAAGCTCAATTACAGCCGGTGCATCAGGAACTAGGGTGTCATCATCCTCTGTAATACCAATTACACGATCACCCTCTTTGAAAATGGTATCCATAGAAGGGTTTATTTCAACAGAGCCATCACCATATTGAAGACCCATGATCGCAGAGTGCTCATAAGAGAACAATATTTCTCGGAATGTTTTCCCAATGAGAGAT
>JBLIFO010000053.1:0-15680 GCA_047633875.1 Marinoscillum sp.
TGGCATGTTCGCGGCACTAAGAGCCATTGAACTAGGCTTCAAACCCATAGTGCTTGAACGTGGCAAAGATGTTCGCGCCCGTAGAAGAGATCTTGCCGCTATCAATAAAGACCACATCGTAAATCCGGAGAGCAATTATTGCTTTGGGGAAGGCGGCGCAGGAACTTACTCAGATGGTAAACTTTACACCAGGTCTAAGAAGAGAGGTAGCATTCGTCGAGTATTTGAAATCCTTGTGGCACATGGTGCGCCTGAAGAAATCCTCATTGAAGCACATCCTCATATAGGCACGAACAAGCTTCCCAAAATCGTAACAGCGCTTCGTGAAACAGTCGAAAAAGCTGGCGGAGAAGTGCGTTTCGATAGCAAAGTCACAGACCTCATTATTGAGGGCGATCAACTCAAGGGTGTTGTTTTAGCTGATGGCGAGCGAATCTTGGCAGAAGCCACCATACTTGCGACAGGCCATTCAGCCAGAGATATTTTTCATCTCCTTCACAAAAAAGAAGTCCTGATAGAAGCCAAGCCTTTTGCGCTGGGTGTACGAGTAGAGCACCCACAGCGACTCATCGACCAGCTTCAATACCGGTGTGAAGATCGAGGAGAATATCTTCCTGCCTCTTCTTATGGTCTAATTGCACAGACCCAATGGCAAAAAACCGAGCGAGGCGTTTTCTCTTTTTGTATGTGTCCTGGAGGATTTATAGTGCCAGCGGCTACTGCCCCTGGTGAGGTAGTGGTCAATGGCATGAGTCCTTCACGAAGAAATAGCCAATATGCCAACTCAGGTATCGTAGTGGCTGTAGAGCTAGCCGATATACCAGAATTCAAAAAGCATGGACCTCTTGCTGCTATGGAATTCCAATCTGTTGTGGAGAAAAAAGCATGGGAAATAGGCGGAAAAACGCAGGTGGCTCCAGCTCAACGATTGGTAGATTTTGTCGATGGCAAAGTCTCCCTTTCACTCAACGAAACGTCCTACCAACCAGGACTTCACTCCGTGCAGATGTCTGAAGTGCTCCCAGACTTTATCGGTTCACGTCTCAAGGATGGTTTCAAAGCCTTTGGAAATAAAATGAAAGGCTACCTAACCAATGATGCACAAATCGTAGGTGTAGAGAGTAGAACCTCCTCACCTGTACGAATTCCTCGAGATCATGAGACTTTGGAACATCCTCGGCTAAAAAGTCTCTTCCCCTGTGGAGAAGGCGCTGGTTATGCTGGCGGTATTGCTTCCGCAGCTATGGATGGGGAGAAGGTTATGGAAGCGGTAATGAGGAAGCTTTCTTGATCATGTGATCTGTTTTTTTGGATAAAGACCAAACCCCTTTTTTATCACTTTGACGATCCTGTTTGCAAAATGAAGAATTGTGCCAAACAGCCGTTTTTATAAATCACTGATTAATAGGGAGTTAAAAATAATAATCCATATGGCACAGCTTTGGCAATAAAGGAATCAGGTTAGGCGGTGAATTGGTTCCTGCTGCTTGAGGTTAACCACCGAGGCAGGAATCTTTTTTTAGAAGAACACATGTACAACCGTACATTCCATTATATATCCCAGATCAAATTGTCTGGGCACCTGTTAGGCCGAAAGCTAAAGAGCTTTCGGCCTTTTTCGTGTAAAAACGGCAGGTTTTAGAAAACCAAGTGCTTCACTGTCTGTGAATTGTTAATCAGCTGTTTCAAGGAGTCAATGCCAATTTTTAAATGTTGCTCAACAAATTGGGCACTCACTTTTTTATCACTCTCATCAGTCTTCACGCCTTCTGGGATCATCGGGATATCAGAAACTAGGAGCAGTGCCCCAGCTGGCATTTCATTGGCAAAAGCAGCGGTGAAAATAGTAGCAGTCTCCATATCTATGGCCATTGCACGAATCTTCTTTAGATATTTCTTGAATTTGTTGTCATGTTCCCATACCCTGCGATTGGTTGTATAGACCGTACCTGTCCAGTAGTCTTGGCCATACTCCCTTATGGTAGTAGAGATCGCCTTTTGCAAAGCAAATGAAGGCAAAGCCGGAACTTCGGGCAGCATATAATCATTGGAGGTACCTTCTCCACGAATGGCTGCTATCGGAAGGATTAGATCGCCTACTTCATTTTTCATCTTGAGACCTCCACATTTGCCAAGAAACAAAACAGCTTTTGGATCTATCGCACTCAGCAAATCCAAAACTGTAGCAGCATTGGCAGACCCCATACCAAAATTGATAATAGTGATCCCATCTGCAGTAGCACACTGCATTGGATGACCGTGACCGATTATTTCTACTTTGTGCCAGTCAGCAAAAAGATGGACGTAATTCTTGAAATTGGTAAGCAGGATGTATTCACCAAAACCATCTAAAGGCAGACCTGTATATCGGGGCAACCAGTTTTCTACAATTTCTTTTTTGGTCTTCATAAGGTAGTTTTTTGGGTATCTGTAAACTTAGTTATTAACTTAAAATATGGACGAGATCACTATGATCAATTTACTCAATAAGATTTGTGAGAAGAATCAACAGCTACAATGGAATCTTGTCTGCACCTATAGCAATACTTCAGACAGAACGATTATGCAAATAAAGATTAGGAATATGCGTATGGCTGAGCGATTGATCGTGCTGAATTTCTGCATGGAAACTAGTCTGATAATTCACGGATTCCATCCTGATATTGGCATTTTTCCGAGGCAGACGCTACTTATTGATGCACTTTTGGATATCCTCTCACTTGAGCAAGTAAATTCACCTGATGCAACTGGATAAGTTCTCCCAAACCTATTCAGATATTCTTTGACTCTCCTTGAGGGCTTTTTCAAACTGAACTCGTCCAACTTCAATCAGCTCCTTCGCCCGGAAAAACTCAAACGTACTTGCAGCATCACGAGAGATACTTATCAACATATCTGGATGGTGCTTCTCTAGGAGCAGAGAAGTCAACCGGTCTTGCATAAGGTCGATGGAATCACTTAGAATATCGAAAAAACCAAGTTTTTTCGCTACTTCAGTACTCCCGGGCAAGAGTTTGCCCCAGTTGGAAATAAAGGACTGGATCTTCTCATTGTATGAAGCCACCTCCTTTGCAGTTGGTTTATTTTCGATACTTTCGAAAGGCTTGATGGCATTCACATTAGAAACAACCAGCAAATCACCTTCATGTCTTTTTACATGCTCGATGGGTATAGGATTGGTCACACCACCATCTATGTATTGTACCTTATTGATGGTTACTGGCCTAATTACAGTCGGAATAGCAACAGATGCTTTTACAGCTTGATACATGCTCCCCTTATCAAAAACCACTTCCTTTTTCGCACCGATATCCGTCACAAGTGCAGCAAAAGGAATCTTGAGATCTTCTATTTTTCTATCAGGAATTAACTTTTCAAGTGTTTTGAAGACTTTTTCACCTTTTACAAAACCCTGAACAGAGAAGGTAAAATCAATGAGCTTGAAAACATCATATCGATCTAAGTTAATGGCCCATTCTTTATATTTTTCTAGTTCGCCACATGCATGAAAAGCTGCAACCACCGCACCTATAGACGAGCCTGCAATAGAGGTGATCTCGTATCCATTGGATTCCAGTGCCTCTATCACTCCAATATGGGCTAACCCACGCGCACCACCACTTGAGAGAACTAAAGCTACTTTTTTAGACATTTAACTGATTTCTAAATAAAGAACGATCAAATAAAAATGACATGAATAATTTACATGTCGAACTGGTCATATCCACTCCAAATTCGAAGAATGATTATACCTAAATCTTGGTGCTTTTTAACTTGATCCTATAAAAGAATTGTAGGTCAATTTAATCAAAGCAAAAGTATAAAATGGTTAAATATTAACGCAGCGCCTCCCAGATAATCTCTATCGGGTGCTTGGACTTTCGGCCAGTTCCGTCTTTAATCTGATGCCTACAGCTAGTCCCTGCTGCTGCGATGATCACCTCCTCCGGTTGCTTGCGCACAGTTGGGAAGAGTACCAATTCCCCTATTTGCATGGAGAGATCATAATGCTCTTTTTCATAGCCAAAAGATCCAGCCATGCCACAACATCCAGATGCAATCATATGCACTTCGTTGTTTCCCATTTTCGTAAGAATCTTTTTTACTGGAGTCATGGACGATAGCGCCTTTTGCTGACAATGACCATGAAGTTTGATCAGTGAACCTTGCGCTTTAAAAAGACTGAGGTCAATATTGCCTGCATCTAGTTCTTTGGCCAAGAATTCTTCTACCATGAAGGTATTTGCAGCTATGTACATAGCAGAAGATTTTTCCTCATCACGTAGTAAATCAGGATATTCATCTCGGAAAGTCAAAATCGCTGAAGGCTCCACGCCAATCAATGGAGTTTCTGCAGTTATCACATTTTTGAAAATCTCCACGTTGGTCTTGGCCAAATCGCGTGCCTCCTCCAATAATCCTTTGGAAAGGAAAGTTCTTCCAGATTCCTTGTGCTTGAGATAAGTCACTTGGTAGCCAAGCTTATCTAGGAGCTTCACAGTAGTTATCCCTATCTCAGCCTCATTGTAATTGATGAGTTCATCTATAAAAATATAAACCTTTTTGCCTTTGGCTGTCGGTGTGAAGTCTTTCAAAAACCAACGCTCCCATGTCTGTTTTGAGAGTTTTGGCATACTACGCTTTTGTGCAAAACCCATCACTCCCTTGGCGATACCCGCAGTGAGATTATTGCTAAATGTCAGGTTGTATCCCCAAGGCAGTTTTGAAGCGAGCTTCATGGCGCCTGGAAAATTTGCTATGAGCTTATTCCTAAAGGGAACACCTTTTTCCTTGTAATATTGATACTGCCACTCTTGCTTGAGCTTACCCATATCCACATTGGAAGGACACTCAGATTTGCAGCCTTTACAGCTCAGACATAGGTCTAAGACCTCTTTAATTTCTTCATGAGCAAATGGATTTACCTTATCAGAGGTAGTGATCATTTCACGCAGGATATTCGCCCGAGCTCTGGTCGTGTCCTTTTCATTTCTGGTAGCCATGTAGCTTGGGCACATGGTCCCGCCAGAAAGCTCTGTCTTTCTACAATCACCAGATCCATTGCATTGCTCGGCGGCACGCAGATAACCCATCGTATCTGAAAAGTCGAGAATAGTATCAAATTGAGGAGTGGCTTGATCCTCCTCATACCGCAAGTTGGTATCCATAGGAGGTGTGTTCACTATCTTCCCCGGATTCATAATATTCTTTGGATCCCAAGTATATTTCACCTGCTTGACCAACTCATAGTTGTGATCTCCAATCATCTGAGGAATAAACTCACCTCTCAGCCTACCATCACCATGCTCACCAGAAAGTGAGCCTTTGTATTTTTTCACCAGAGTGGCTATCTCCTCAGCAATGACGCGGAAAAGTCTTCGACCTTCTTTGGTTTTCAAATCTAAAATAGGACGTAAATGGAGCTCTCCAGATCCTGCATGGGCATAGTGTACACAGTACAAATCGTGCTTATTCAAAATCTCATTGAACTCCGCTATATAAGCAGGCAAATCGGCCACATCCACTGCAGTGTCTTCTATTACCGGAGCAGGTTTAGCATCACCGGCTACATTTGAAAGCAATCCCAATCCAGCTTTTCTCAGTCCCCAAACTTTATTAATATCCTCCCCTTTTATGACTGGAAAAGAATAGCCGTAGCCTTCTTTTTTCAAATCCTCTATCAAGTCAAGTACAGCTTTTTCCGCCTCCTCATCTGAGTCTAAGGTCAGTTCTGCCACCAAAATTGCTTGAGGATCACCCTCCACGAAAAAACGATATTGTCTATAAGTCGCATTTCTTTTCGTCGCTTCAAGCACATAGTGATCCATCAACTCGCTAGCAGTAGGGCGATGCTTTAGTACGACAAGGTTGGCACGCAGCGACTCATCAATAGTGTGACAGTGAATGCACACCAACCGTTTATGAATCGATGGCAGAGGACTTATTTTGATCTTGGCGGCTGTTACAAATGCCAGAGTCCCTTCAGAACCTGCAATGAGTTTACAAAAGTTGAAAGGTGCGCCTTCTTTGCTAAAAGGCTCCATCTCAGCGAGCATGTCGATAGCATAACCGGTATTTCTCCTTGGCACAGAGGCTTTTGGAAAGCCTTCCTTAATAGCAACAACATTTTCAGCATTGCTGAGCATCTCTTTGACCTGAAAATAAGCATTGGTTTCCAAGTCGCTCTCGGTATTCATGCCATTGCACTTTGCTAGGAAGGCATTCATATCCAGAGGACCAAACCAAGTCTTGGTACCATCGGCTAGAATAGCGTTGACTTCTAGCAGATGCTCTCTCGTGCTACCGTAGACTACAGAATTAGAACCGCAGCTATTATTACCGATCATCCCACCAATCATTGCACGATTTGCTGTAGAAGTTTCAGGCGCGAAGAAATAACCGTATTCCTTAAGATGCTTATTGAGGTCATCGCGAACGATCCCCGGCTGTACCCAAGCCCAGCCTTCCTCTGCATTTACCTCGATGATCTCATTGAAATGTTTGGACACATCCACTACGATCCCTCCTCCTACTACCTGACCGGCCAATGAAGTCCCCGCAGTTCTTGGAATGATAGAAGTGCCGTTTTCTGAAGCAAAATTGACCAAGTTGATTAGGTCATATTCCGTTTTGGGAATAGCAACAGCTACAGGTATCTCGCGATAAGCAGAGGCATCGGTAGCATATAATTTTCTCGTAGTTTCATCGGTGAAAAGCTCACCGGTCAGCTGCTCCTTAAGTGCTCCAAAATTCATGGTGCAATGATAATTCTGAATTAGGAATTTGGAGCGATAGGTCATTCTGTTTCTTCTGTAACTATTGAATTCAGCCGATTTAGTAACACTTATTTCAAACATGAGATACAAAAGCGATCACTTTCGAATAAACTTCAACTATATGATTTAATTGTAGAAGGATAGTGAACCAATTCTCATTATTGGCGACCTCATAATAGAGATGAGATTCGAATCAAATATTTGATGAACTACTAGTTTCAATGCGCAAGACGGTGATCGCAGAGCCTTCGAAATCTTGGTGAAGCGATGGGCGAAAAAAGTTCACCAGCAAATTTATTGGATGACTCGCGACCATGAATCGGCCAATGACTTAAGCCAAGACTGCTGGATAGTTGTAAGCAAGACACTACACAATCTATCGGATCCAAATAAATTCGGATCGTGGATTTTGCGGATAGCTCATAATAAGACAGTTGATTATCTAAGAAAAAATCAACGAAATCTTGAAGTATTAAGTCAAATAAGCGCATCAACAGAAGCGCCTCCCTTTGCAAGTGAAGGAGAGCAAGAAAGCACATACAAAGACTTGATCGTTGGGTTAGCTGAGCTTGATAAACTCCACAAAACAGTCATTAGGATGTATTATTTAAATGACATGTCTGTGACACTGATCAGCGAAGTTTTAAAAATCCCATCTGGAACGGTAAAGTCTCGGCTTTTCAAGGCCAGAGAAAAATTCAATAAAATCATTCAACAAAATGGTGTCAATCATGAAAAATGAAAATGAAAAAATTGATACGCTTATTAAGGAAGCCCTTTCTGAAGAAGAAGCGAAGTATTACACTGAATTAAATGAACAAAATTTCATTGTTCAGCATGGTCAGTTGTTCAAAGGCAAACAGGGTTGGTTTACGGCTATAACAACAATTATGATTTTTGCCTTACTTGGTGTCGTAATTTATGGGTTTATACAATTCGTAGCTGCCGAGGAAACTAAAGATCAGATTCTATATGCAGTGATCATACTGATGGCTACAACTTCCATTGGTTTGCTCAAAATATGGAATTGGATGCAAATGGATAAGTATTCCATCCTACGGGAAATGAAGCGAATGGAGCTGCAAATGGCTGCATTGGCTGCATTGGCTGCAAAATCAAATAAATAGTTGATAGCGTTCAGTTCACAGTTTTCAGTGGTCGGTAGGAAGTATTCCTCTCTAGAAAAAATGATATGCGCTGAGCTCTCAACGCGAGGCGCTTATCAATACTCTTAAAACCATTACTCTTGCGAGTTTCTATTCTCAAGCGTATCGATTTACTCTCGAAATGAAAGTAAGCAATAAACAGGGAAGTGATCAGAAATATATCGGAGGTCTAGCGCCTCGCTCAAGACTGCATACTTATTTACTGAAAAGTGCTCATTTATGAATACGTAATCAATTCTCCTTGTAGGTACATTTTCAAAATTGAAACCATTAAAAGTACCCTCAATACCAAACACCAAATCAGCTACTTCACGCGAGTCTTGAAGCGTGCCTTTGGCAAGAACGATTGGAGTCTCATGAGGCTGTAAATTCAGGTCTCCCATCAATACTACGGGAAGATTTTTCTTATTGAGTGAATCAATTTTTGATAATATTAACTCCATGGAGTTTTCTCTGGCTTTGACCCCTACGTGATCAAAATGTGTATTGAAAATCCAAAATTGGCGGCCATCAGCATTTCGCTGAAATAATGCGTAGGTACAGATACGTTTGATTGCGGCATCCCAGCCCAACGAGGGAAGATCTGGTGTAGTAGATAACCAAAAAGTGCTCTGATTCAGCAACTTGAAATCAGCAGTCTTGAAATAGATCGCACTGTATTCTCCGGCCCACTTGCCATCATCTCTACCCACTCCAATATATGAATACGCCTCTAGGGCAGAATCCAAATAGCTCACTTGATGTGGTAGCCCTTCTTGAATTCCGAAAATATCAGGCTCATAAAACTGGATTTGACTTAAAAGTGGCTCCTTGCGGTTTGTCCAGCTGTTTTGGTCATTCCCCCAATCCAATCTGATATTGTATGTCATTACTGAAAGTTCTTGGCTTACCCCTTTCAATAATGACAAGAACATCAACCAAATAAGGAGTAATCTCATATTTACACTTTCTTCAAAACCAAAGCAACTCTACTCGGCAAGTAGACACTCAGAAAATGCTCTCCAAATAGCGTAACAGTCGGATAAGACATTTGATCATCTATGCGCGCATACCCACCAAATGTTTGCTTGTCAGAGTTGAGAATGATTTTATATTTTCCTGCCTTCGGAACGCTGAAGCGGTAATCCGGTACAGAGTTGGTAGGTGAAAAATTGAATGCGAAGATGAGATTGTTACGCTCAAAAATGATCGCCTTATTGTCCGGATCCATATTGAGCTGCTGTGCTGGTAGTGATCCTACGATCTCTTCCTTATTTGCCATCTGCACCATAGCCGCCCCAAAATTGTACAAATACTGATATCGCAGATCAGGATGCTCCTGAAGATTCCATTGGCGCCTAGCATATTTATAACTCCAGCCATTTCCTTCTCTCGGGAAGTCTACCCACTCAGGATGACCAAACTCATTCCCAATAAAGTTGAGCCAACCTTCGCCACCCAAACTCAAAGTGAATAGTCTAATCAATTTGTGAAGCGCCATCCCACGATCAATGATCAAGCTCTCCTTGTCCTTGTGCATGTGGGTGTACATCTCCTTATCCATAAGCCAGAAGGCAATGGACTTGTCTCCTACCAGAGCTTGGTCATGTGACTCTGCATAGGCGATGGTTCGCTCTCCATATCTTCGATTTGTGAGTGTCTCCCACATTTCATGGATGTTCCACTGCTCATCGGTTTTATGCTTGAGGAGTTTGATCCAATAATCAGGAATTCCCATTGCAAGACGAAAGTCAAAACCGATACCACCTTCCGCTACTGGGCGACAAAGACCAGGCATGCCACTCATGTCTTCAGCTATACAGATAGAATAAGGATTGATCTCTTTCATCAATTCGTTGGCGAATTGAAGATAGGTGAGTACATCCCAGTCTACTTCATTGAAGTATTTTTCATAATGATCAAACGAAATATCTCCATGATGGAAATAGAGCATCGAGGTAATACCGTCGTAGCGATACCCGTCAATATGAAATTCTTCGAGCCAGTATTTTACATTGGAAAGCAAGAAACGTAGGACTTCTTCCTTGCCATAATTGAAAAGCTTAGAATCCCACAAGGTGTGAAATCCACGTCCCCCTGGATGGAAATATTGATCATCAGACCCATCAAACTCATTGAGCCCTTCGGCAAGATTTTTTACAGCATGTGAATGAACAATGTCCATGATCACAGCTATACCCATCCCATGCGCCTTATCGATGAGATACTTTAGGTCTAGAGGCGATCCAAAGCGGCTACTTGGAGCGAAAAAATTACTCACATGATAGCCAAAAGAACCGTAATAAGGGTGCTCTTGAATCGCCATCATTTGGATGGTATTGTATCCTTGCTCTTTGACTTTCGGCAAAATGATATCCGCAAATTCGCGATAGGTGCCCAAGCCTTCTTTCTCTTGAGCCATACCTACATGGCACTCGTAGATGTATGGGTTTTTATAGGCTCCTTCAGAATTGAAATTAGAATCTGTCCATTTAAATTTCTTGGAGGGGTCCCAAAGCCTTGCTGTGAAATCGTAGGTTTTTTCATCTTGAGTGACATATCTCGCATATACAGGAATGCGGTCAGTTTCGCCTTTGGGCGATACGATATGCACTTTTACGGCTGACTCATGAACGAGCTTGTCACCATAATCTTTATCACTTAGGAAAATCTCCCAGATACCATCATCCGTCTTTGACATGATATGAGACTCTCTGTCCCATCCATTGAAATCTCCAACTAAGCTAAGTCTGGAAGCATTGGGTGCCCACTCACGATACCACCACCCTTTTTTCGACTTGTCATAATTAAAGCCGAGGTACTCATAGCCTGACGCAAACTTGGAAATACTTCCATATTTTTTAGTGAGCTCTTTTTTTCGCTGATCAAACCGATCCATTCGATCGATAATCTGCTGCTCAAAAGGAGATAGCCAAGGGTCATTTTTTACAAGGATAGGTGTGGTATCAGTAGCCATATTCTCTCTCTTTTTTATCGCCGCAATTTAGTCATCGCGCGTTCCTAAAACAAATATTTAAATCAAAGTCCCTTTTCGTTAAGATTATTTGAACACTTTATCAATTTTGTTGACATTATTAAAAGATTTAGTTGCGAGCTGAAAAGGCAGGGATAAGCAACTTTCGAAATGTTTAATGTACAGACAAAATATGATTTAACCCGCTCTTTAAAGTAAAAAGCACCACTGATTAACTATGTGGGTTCAAATTGACATTGGAAAAAATAACCAAAAAACTGAGGCAAGTATTTTCTCTCGGTTGTTTCTCCTAGATTTAAAAGAAAGACTAAGAAATGTCCCAAGAAGCTCAGGAATCTCCACAACTCAAAAAGACACTAGGTCCACTTATGCTTTGGGGCTTGGGTGTGGGTTATGTGATCTCGGGCATGTATTTCGGCTGGAATCTCGGTCTTGCTGAAGGCGGAACATTGGGGTTGGCGATCGCCACATTCTTTATTATTATCATGTATGTGACTTTCACTTACAGCTACACAGAGCTGGCTTGTGCTATTCCTAAAGCTGGTGGTGCTTTTGACTATGCACATCGTGCATTGGGGAAGCGAATGGGTTTTCTAGCTGGAATGGCTCAAAACGTGGAGTTCATTTTTGCGCCTCCCGCGATAGCCGCAGCTATCGGTGCTTATTTCAATATCTTCTTTCCGCAGGTTGACACGATATATATCGCCATTGCGGCTTATTTTCTATTTACTGGTTTGAATATAGTAGGCGTGCGTGCCGCCGCAATGTTTGAGCTGGTGATTACCATTTTGGCGGTGCTTGAGTTACTCATATTCGCTGGGGTTTGCCTTCCAAATGTGGAGATGGCCAATCTTAAACTGAACGCTCTTCCAAATGGTTTCCAAGGTGCCTTTGCCGCAATACCATTTGCGATTTGGTTCTTTCTCGCAATAGAGGGTGTGGCAAATGTCGCTGAGGAAGCAAAGGATCCGCAACGAAGTATTTCTTTGGGTTTTGGCTCAGCCATTTTGACTTTAGTGGCACTCTGTGTACTCACATTTGTATCTGCCGTGGGTGTGGATGGCTGGGAGTCAGTGGTTTATCCTCCAGGAAGCACTGAGCCTTCCGATTCTCCTTTGCCTTTGGCTCTAGCCAAAATAGTTGGGGACAGTCACTTACTTTATCACTTGCTGATTACAGTAGGTTTATTCGGATTGGTGGCCTCTTTTCACGGAATCATTTTGGCCGCAGGTCGATCTACTTTTGAATTTGGCAGAGTGGGATACATTCCAAAAGCACTAGGAAAAGTTCATCCAAAGACACAAACACCAGCAAATGCTTTGGTCGCCAATATGTTTATTGGCATAATTGCGCTACTCTCAGGGAAAACTGGAGACATCATCACTATTGCATGTTTCGGAGCGCTCACATTATATATCGTGTCGATGATTGCTTTTTTTGCTTTGCGCAAAAAGGAACCTGATTTGGCTCGGCCTTTCAAAGTACCTTTCTTTCCAGCTTTCCCCGCTATCGCATTGATCATCGCTAGTTTAGCTTTGGTAGCCATGACTATATACAATATGAAACTAGCATTAATTTATGCCTTGATCATGGCGGGAGCCTATATATGGTTTCTCTTTACAGCTAAAAAGGATTAATTTGAATTCACCATTTCAACTCAGACATTTCATATCAATAAAACATGGACAGCAGGTTAAATTTTAATTTTCCAACACCTATTCGATTTGGGGCGGGAGTAGCACATGAGATTCCTGGACATCTGCTCAAGAAAGGCTTGAAACGGCCTTTAGTAGTGACTGATTCTACAGTAGCTGGACTTCCCTTCTTTGAGGAAATACTTAGTCTGCTCATGAGAGAGGATTTGCAATACACGGTGTACCATGACATGCACAAAAATCCAATTGAATCCGATGTGCTCAAGGGTGGTGAAGCTTACCACCGTGCTGGATGTGATTGTATAGTGGGAATAGGTGGTGGAGTAGCTCTAGATGTAGCTCGAGCAATCGCTTTGCGTGTCCATCATCACAGGCCGCTATTCGACTATGATGATCTGATAGGTGGAGACCAATATGTGACCGAAGAAGTCCCATATTTTGTAGCCGTACCTACCACTGCAGGTACTGGTAGTGAGGTAGGAAGGAGTGCCATCATTTCTGAAGACGACACCAAAAAGAAGCGCATCCTATTCTCTCCAAAACTCATGGCTCGCCAGGTGTTTGCTGATCCACTTTTGACGATGGATCTACCGCCTTTCATAACAGCTGCTACAGGTATGGATGCCCTCACGCACAACATGGAAGCTTATTTGGCAAAAAATTATCATCCAATGTGTGATGGGATAGCTCTTGAAGGCATGTCTTTGATTGCACGTTCAATAGAAAAAGCGACACATCATCCTGATCTTCAGTCCCGGGCAGAAATGCTTCTTGGCTCTTTGATGGGCGCTGTAGCTTTTCAAAAAGGTCTTGGTGTGGTACATAGCATGGCACACCCTATGTCAAGCTTGCTGGATACACATCACGGCTTGGCGAATGCTGTAAATCTTCCTTACGGGATGGCTTTCAATTATGAAGGCCTAGAGGCAAAGTTCGATAAAATGGCAGCCTCACTCGGTGTGATTGAAGCTGATGGTGAGCGAGTAGTTGATTTTCTTTTCGAAATCAATGAACGTCTTGGGCTGCCGATAAGACTAAGGGATGTAGGCGTGGAAGAAGCACATATTCCAATCCTTGCAAAACTAGCTTTTGAGGATTTCGCACACCCAAATAATCCTAAACCGGTGACGGAAGAAGACTTTATACAGCTTTATCAAAGGGCGCTCTGATATGTTGAAAATTGGTGTCTCATCTTGCTTCATGTATCCCGATCCAAATCGAAAGGTATTTGGGCCTAAAAGCTTGAGCTACCTTGAGAATGATATGGCGCGATACCTCACCAGATCTGGTGTGATGCCAATTTTAATTCCTGACGTAGAGGATCATTTGCTCAAAGAAATAGTCAAGGAAATGGACGGTTTTGTTTTTCAAGGCGGCACTGACCTTGCTCCAGCGTCTTATGGAGAGCAGCCTATTGGCCAATGGCTAGGTGACCCAAAAAGAGATGCTTATGAACTACGCCTGATGGAATTGGCTTTCCGCTCTAACAAACCAATTTTCGGAATCTGTAGAGGGATGCAGCTGATGAATGTCTACTTTGGAGGTACACTTTATCAAGATACTAAAACACAACGTCCGGAAGTTTTGGTACACAGAGATGCAGTACAGTACGACCAGATATCTCACGAAGTACGATTTGTGAAGGGCAAACTTCTTGACAAAATCTATCCAAAGATTGAACATCCAATGGTAAACAGTGTGCACCATCAGTCAATCAAGCAGCTTGGTAAGCAGCTTGAAATCACCGCTGAAAGTGCCATCGACGATGTGATAGAAGCAATTTCCTATATCAATGCACCAGAAGGATGGATCTCTGGGGTTCAATGGCATCCTGAATTTTCTCACACCCTTTCCGAAAAAGTCATAGATCCTATGCAATTGTATGATCATTTTCTTGCTGCCGTCTCTTCTTTGAAATCCGAACTATGAATATTATAAATCCTGCTACCGGTCAATCTTTCACCTCACTAAAGGAAGACAACAAAGCTTCCATGGAAGCCAAATTGGCTTTACTGAAAAAAGGTCAACAAAAATGGCGAGAGGTGCCGATACCTGAAAGATTGCAAATAATCGAGCGATTTGGAGAACTAGCGCTCACCAACATTGAGGATCTCGCGGAAATTCTCACCAAAGAGACGGGCAAGCCAATCACCCAATCGCGAAATGAAATCAATGGAGCAATGGGTCGCATCACTCATCTTCAGGCCAATGCCATTAAATGGCTTACTGCAGAATCGATGATTGAAGATGCAGCGACAAGAGAGCTCATCACCTTTGAGGCTTTGGGCGTGATTGCCAATATCTCTGCCTGGAATTTCCCGTATAATGTCGGGTTTAATGTCTTCTTATATGCGCTGGTGGGTGGCAATGCTGTTTGCTACAAACCTTCCGAATATGCTTCGCTCACAGGAATGAAATTCATGGAGCTATTACATAAAGCAGGGATTCCAGAAGACGTTTTCCAAGTAGTGATAGGCAAAGGAGATGTAGGTCAAATACTACTCGAAATGCCTTTTGATGGTTATTTTTTCACTGGTTCTCATCAAACGGGGGTTCACATTGCAAAGACAGTGGCTCATAAACTGGTTCCTGTTCAGTTGGAACTAGGAGGAAAAGATCCCCTCTATGTAATGGACGATATCGATGACGTAAAGCAAGCTGCCATCAATGCGGCAGAAGGTGCCTTTTACAACAATGGTCAGAGCTGTTGCGCAGTAGAACGGATCTATGTGCATGAAGGCATCTATGAGGATTTTGTTCAGCACTTTGTCGAGGAAGTAAAGTCCTACAAAATGGGTGATCCCATGGATGCAACCACCTTCATTGGGCCAGTGACTAGAGCTGCTCAACTCAATATCATCGAACAGCAAGTGAAAGACGCAACCAATAAAGGCGCAAAGCTTATCTTGGGTGGCAAGTTGGCTGAACTTCAAGGATATTATTTACTGCCTACAGTGCTCACAGAAGTAAATCACAGCATGACTGTAATGATGGAAGAGTCCTTTGGTCCGGTAATAGGTATTCAAAAAGTAAGTAGTGACGAAGAGGCACTTGGTCTCATGCAGGATACTTCATATGGTCTCACTGCGGCTATATTTTCTAAAGAAGA
>JBLIFO010000054.1:0-15413 GCA_047633875.1 Marinoscillum sp.
AGTTTTGTCAACCCGTAGTAGTTTACAGGGTCTGTCAATTGACTTTCCTTTAGAGGGATATTACCATTTCCATTGAAAACAAAGTCAGTAGAAATATGGATCAGTGTTACTTCAAATGGTTTACAAGCTTTTGCCAAATTGAGGCATGCCGTTGCGTTTAGAAGCTTTGCAGCTTCTTTGTCTTTTTCTGCGAGATCTACGGCCGTGTAAGCGGCGCAGTTGATACAGTAGTCGTAGGTTTTGTTTTTGAAAATCTCATGCACCATAGCCTCCTTGGTAATATCCAGCTCAGGAAAATCTACAAAATCCAGCTCAAGATCAGGATAATAAGGGACCAGGTCATTGAATTCAGAGCCAAGTTGACCGCTTGATCCTATTACTAATATTTTCATTCTTCTATTCCTTTTACGTAATTGTCAAGATAAGTGTAGTACTTGGTGAGTACGCCATTTTCTGCTATAGTAGCTTTTTTTATGATGTCTTTACCGTCATTTCCAAGCAGCTCAGGAAGCACATAGTTGAGGAGCTCATTTCCAAAACTCTCCGAAGCATCTCTTGGAAGCTCACACGGCAGATTGTCCACAGCCATCACCGTGATATTGCCTTCATCACTGAGCGCTTTTTCTATTTCATCATCGCTAGGATTATAATCGTAGATAGGGTCTTCAATGGTGCTTGGTCGCTTAGTTGACGGGATTGATCCCTCTATGTCACAAGTGATGTCTGCAATGACTCGGATAGCAAAATCGATCTTGTTGGCATCTTTTCGAGTGAAAAGCACTGGAGACTTTGGATCCCAAAATGCAGCTGCTATGAGCAGATCTGTAGACTTTGAATATTTCAAAAAGTCTGCTTCGTAGTTTTCCGGGTTTTGATAAAACTCCTTTCGGCTAAAATCTCCACCATCTTTTCGGGCATGATAGTCACGTGTATTTAACTGAGTGAATACTGGCATATCAAATCTATCGCTGAGATATTCTGCAGGCGTCACCTTACGAATACCCATTCCCAGAAGTACCTCTATTGCACCCTTAGACACACGCCCACCACCAGTTATTGCAATTTTGACCGGAGGGAGCTTTACTTTTTTGTACTCTGTTTTCAAATCTTCGAGATCAAAACAATCCGAGGCTTTGCGCAAATTGTAGAGTTGGTAGCGAAGGCCATAGGTCAGGATGCCATTGTAAGCGCCCACTATTCCAGCCCATCTACCAAATGCTATGATCCTTTTGCCAGACTCATCTGTCAAAGTTTCATAGTCGATAATGCGTATTTTTTTGTCTAGTATTTCTTGAAGCAGCGTACGATTGTAGGGCTGTTTTTTGATGGTGTGTGAAAAGAAGAAATAGGTTTTTCCTGCAAGAAGTTTAGGAATTGGCACTTCCTTCACACCCAGCAGCACATCACAATCATCTACTGAATTTACAATGCGAATTCCTGCACTTTCATAATCAGCATCCGAAAAGCACCGAATATCTGAGGTCTGTGCCACCAATTCCACATTCGGGAATTTTGCAACTACTTCCTTTGCTTGGGAAGGAGTGAGTGCTACTCGTCTGTCAGTTGGGACTTTCCCTTCTTTAATCAGTGCTATTTTCACCTTTGCCATTCTTAGATCAATTATCTTCAGGGCGCAAATTTAACCTTTTTACTTACCTATATGGAATATTTGGTGGTTGGTGGCAGTTGGGCTCTATATCTCTTTTTACACAGCGCTTTAGCAACGAATGGGGTGAAGAAGTGGGTGGCTGATAAGATTACCAAATCTGAGCGGGCTTATCGTTTTATCTATTCTCTTCTAAGCACAATTGGCCTACTTTGGTTGCTAATGATCATGGCTATAACGGACAGTATCCAGATCTTCAAACCATCAGCCTACGTGACTTACGGTGCAATGGTGCTTGCTTCGTATGGAGTGATATTGATAATCGTTTCCTTCAGACAATTGTCTATGAAAGAGTTCGTTGGCCTGAAAAAACAATCTGAGTTTAAGTTGATTAAAACTGGCCTGCACGGACATGTACGACATCCGATCTATTCTGGGACTATATTGCTATTCAGTGGGATGTGTCTCTATTATCCTACAGATATCAATATATTGGTGACGGGAGTCGTGTTTTTGTATTTGCCGTTTGGGATATACCTAGAGGAGCGAAAGTTGATAGAGGTATTTGGCGAAGAATACTTGGACTATACCAAAAAAGTCTCGGCTATATTTCCTAGACTTTTTAGATTCTAATTCTTTTTTTTCTTGATGTCATCTCGATCATCAAGCTTTTTATCACTTACATTTTTATTCAGAAAGGCATTGATGTCTTCTATTTTAAGTGACGACTTGATTTCGCCGAAAGAGTTGATAGATATATCAAATCCTTCGAGCTCTTTATGCACTTTCGGTTTACTGTCCTTCTTTGAGTTACTCATTTTAATTAGAGTTTGGCTATTTTATCTAACTCTTTTACGGAAGAAAAGATATGTTCAGAGGCGACATTTCCCCCTAAAAAGGATATTATCATCATCAAATCCGGTCCAGATGCTTCCCCAGTCACTGCCATTCGCAATGCTTGCATGTTTTTACCTGCTTTGATTTCGTGCTGTTCCATGAGTGAAAAGAAGAGATCTTTTGCGGTTTCTGCAGAAATGACATCATGTGCTTTCAACGCATCAGCATAGATAGTCACAGCAGTTTTAGCTTCCTCATTCCATTTTTTTGCGGCTGTAGCCTCATCAAATTTTGAAGGATTTTTAAAAAGGTATTCACAGCTCGAGGTGATTTCTTGTGGGAATGTCACACGCTCACGGAAAAGCTCAAATATGTCATTTGCTTGATTTCCTGTCAATGAAACTACATATTGATCTTTTACATTTTCGGTGATCAAGTCTGTGATTTCTGAAGGAGCCAAGTTTTTAAGGTACTGTTGATTGTACCATTTCACTTTGTCTACGTCGAACTTTGTCCCTGCTTTGGTCACACGCTCTAGACCAAAGTCTGAGACCAATTCCTCCAATGTGTAGATTTCTTTTTCAGTACCAGGATTCCATCCAAGGAAAGCCAGAAAGTTGACAAGTGCTTTTGGTAGATAACCACGCTCACGGAATCCTTCGGATAATTCACCAGATTCTGGGTCTTCCCATGTTAGCGGAAAGATCGGGAAACCATCTTTATCTGCAGATCTTTTGCTGAGCTTACCATTGCCATCAGGCTTCAAGATCAATGGCAAATGCGCAAACTGTGGCATGGTGTCAGCTATCCCCAAGTATTTGTATAGCAATACATGCAAAGGTGCTGAAGGGAGCCACTCTTCACCACGGATCACATGTGTGATCTTCATCAAATGATCATCTACGATATTGGCCAAGTGATAAGTCGGGAGGCCGTCAGACTTCATCAATACTTTGTCGTCAAGTGTAGAGCCGTGTACATGTACCCATCCTCTCACTACATCTTTGAGGCGAACTTCCTCCTTTGGATCTACTTTAAAGCGAACCACATAGGGTTCACCATTTGTGATTTTGCTTGCTACCTCAGTCTCTGACAATGTCAAAGAATTGCTCATGGTAGTCCTTGAAGCAGCGTTGTAATGCGGATTGGTTACCCCCGCTTCTTTGAGTCTTTCACGCATCTGCTCCAGCTCTTCAGTGGTATCAAATGCATAATAGGCATTGCCTTCGTTGATGAGTTTGTCAACGAATGTTTTATAAATCTCTTTTCTCTCGGACTGTCTGTATGGTCCATAAGGTCCGCCAACCCATGGGCTTTCATCAGGCGTGATTCCACACCAATCCAAAGTCTCTTGAATGTATGCCTCTGCTCCAGCTACGAATCTGTTTTGGTCAGTATCTTCTATACGTAATATAAAAGTGCCATTGTTTCGCTTGGCAAATAGATAATTGAAAAGTGCCGTGCGGACACCTCCTATGTGTAGTGCGCCGGTAGGGCTAGGGGCAAATCGTACTCTTACTTGACTCATTCTGTGAAAATTTTCGGATGGTAAAGCTATTAAATCCGATGTGCAATGCGGGAATTTATCTGAGGTAATGACTAGCCTAAAATTCCTTTTAGTATATCAACGGCATCCTTGGCTCTTTTTTGAAAATTCAATGTCAACACCAGATAATTCATGAGCCCAAGGAATACGGATAAGTTGAGTCCGAGGATAGAGTGTGGGATCATCAAGAATACAAAACCTATAATAAGACAAAGCAAAGACGAGGACAAAAGAAAAAGCTTTGCAGCTGGAAATAGGCTTAGTTTTAAAAATATTATAGAGCCGAGAGAGGTGTTTTCTACCCTTCCAGTAATTAGTGGTAAAGCATTTTGGGCAGACTTAATGATTAATGAAATTCGAAATGAGTCAGCAGACACTACACCATTGAATAGTGCAGAATTCTGTGGTATGCTGCCATCTTTGAGTTTTAGGTTGCTAACAATCTTTCCAATGACTTGTTCTTTCTTCAGTGCAGAGACGAACGTCACATCGAAAAATGGTAGCAATGTCATTAGATATAGGCTATACAGATGATCTCTACATTCACATTTTTTGGCAACCGGCTAACTTCTACCGTTTCTCTGGCTGGAGGATTGGCATAAAAGCTTTTACCATATGCTTCGTTGATTTTAGAAAAATCATCCATATTCTTAACGAAGATAGTGCACTTGATCACATTTGAGAAGGACGAAACAGCAGCTTTTAGGACATAACCGAGGTTTTTCATAACCTTTTCTGTTTCCGCTGAAATGTCAGAATTGATCAGGTTTCCGCTAGCTCGATCAATAGCTATTTGTCCAGAGATATAAACAAGATCATTGTGAATGACTGCTTGGCTGTAAGGGCCAATTGGTGCAGGAGCGTCATTTGTGTGCGTAATTAAAAAAGATTGAACACATCGATAAAAAAGATTGAACACTTTAAATCCTGTTGGAATAAAAAAGTTTGAGCAAGTGTTAAAATTCATTTCTATGATCCAATATAATTATAAATAAGCAATACAACTTATTTCCATATTCACATCTCTAGGTCAGAGACTTACTTACACTGTTTCCCTAGCTAGGGCATTAACGCCTGAACATTAAAAGTAACACATTTTTTAGAGGCCTATTAAGCAGTCTCAAATGGGTTTTACTCTACTTACTTGCTTTTATTCTAATAGCCCACCTGTTCATGTGGCCCAGTAGAAATCCATCCTAGGAAGTGAGTATTGTATACTCTTAAGCGGAAGTGGCGATTAAATGAAACTCTCCAGCTGCAATTTGATTATTTATCAAATTGCAAGTTTTTAAAATTTGTCTATATTGGTTAAGGTTCTTGGAATCTATAAAATGATATCCTTGAGTTACAATTAAATAAATCTCAGAATACTAATAATATTTTAGATTTACCGGCTCTGAATTAAGACCTTCACCGGTTGCTATTACTTCAATTTCACCCTTATTGTTTTCTGTTTTGAGTAATATCGTCGCTATACCTGCTTCAGCTTTTACTGGATTACTACCTACCAATTCACCTGCACTGATACTAAAAGCTATTTCCGCTTCACTTGTATTAACCAGCGCACCATATTCATCCACGATCTTTGCATACACAAAAATGAGATCTGACTCATTTTCTGAGAGTGCTACATCTGATAGATCGATTTCTACTTTGATATCGGTACCATTTCCCGGAGTTCTGACCAAATCATCAGCTACTTCCACATCGTTGATATAGCCCACAGCTCTCAACTTTTTTCCTCTGTAGCCATCCAAGCCAAACAGGAAGGGAGGGTATTTGAGTTTGTTGCTCAATATATTTCTAGGAGCTGTTTTTCGTTCCACTAGTTTTCCATCGGCATACAGCTCGATCTCTTCACAGTTACTATAAATTCTGATATTCGGGTCGGAGTTGCCCGTCCAGTAGGTAGCTATTTTAACCATTGGTCCCACGGTGTTCTCTGCATACAAAGTGTCAAATGGAGGTCGTTGACTTTGGTAGAAGTAATATGCAAACTTTGGGATTCTGAAAATGTCACTAATACCCGAAGCTTCCAGATCGTCGGCATATCCTCGGTTGTAATCGAACATCAGCCAATTAGCGTGCCCAATAGTGCCGAGCCCTTTTCTGTTTGAGTTGGTAGCTTCCTGAAAGTTAAGCGCTTGCTGAAGTAGTCTTTGCTCGCCATGTGCACGAAGCTGACGACTATTCCTTGCATCCTCTGAAAGGTCTGCAAAGGTAGTCTGATTTAAGCCTGCATTGTGGGCGTAGTATTCCCAATCTCCATATTCTCCTATGAATATTTTACGGGATCCATCTTTATAGTTATTCCAATAGTGTGGAGGCTTTGCGTGCTGCCTTGCTGGTATAAACAGGTCATAAGAAGAGTGATCAATCCAACCCGCGCTGTAAGTGTCCTTGAATGGGAGTTCCTCCTTGAGGATCTGATTGGCTTTTTCCATATACGTATCTGTCATAGCAGACTCATTGAGAGATACTTCCCAGAAGACAACTGACGGATGATTTCTATCGCGCCTTACCATGTCCCTGATATCCTGATAAGAGTTTTCTACGAAGGTACTATCACCAAAGTATTGCCAACCTGGTATGGCATTCATAACGAGAATTCCTAATTCGTCACAAGCGTCTAGAAAGGACTCATCTTGGGGATAATGGCTGAGCCTTACAAAATCAAAACCAGCTTTTTTGATTTTAACCGCATCTCTCTTATTGGCATTGTTGGAAATCGCATAACCAACATAAGGATATTCCTGATGTCTGTTGGTGCCTCTGATGAATTGCTGTTTACCATTAAGAAAGAATCCATCATCATTCAATTCAATTTTTCTAATCCCAATTTTATCTCTGATCAAATCATAGGTTATGTTATCACCAATCACCTCGATTGATACTTGATAGAGATTAGGTGTAGTTAGTGACCAAAGCGCTGGGTCTTCAATTTCTATAGGAATCACTGCAAGTTGATTTCCTAAACTTCCCAAGCTGAGAGTCGCTTGGAAGGAGTGAACTTGATCACCGTTTTTTAAATCAACCTTGACAGTCAATTCTTGCTTTGATTTTGACTCATTTTTTACTTCAATTCTGAGAAATCCAGTAGCCTGATCATCTGAGACATGATCAAAATGGATGAGCCAGCCAGCCTCCTTATTATTTTCTAAAAAGGGATCTGTTATGTAGATAGAATTTTTTCTTGTGAGCCAGACGTCTCTATAAATGCCTCCATAATAATTAAAATCCAATCCAGCTAGAGCTTTCCCAGGAGGTACGTTTGGATTGTCCGTATTAAGCACTTCAACTCTTAGCGTATTTTGACCAGATATAAGGTGGTCTGTCAGGTCAACTGAAAAGGGTAAATAACCACCAAAGTGCTCTTTAATCTCTAGCTCATTAATGAATACCTTGGCCTCATGCATCACTCCCTCGAAATGGAGAAGTGTTTTGCCTTTCCTATTCTCTTCCACCTCAAAGGTTTTAGTGTAGCTTGATCGTCCTTGCCATTGGTCATTAACAATGAGTGGTTCCAGCTTCGGCGTATGCGGAAGATCTACGGAAACCCAATCACCCTTCTCCTTCTGAAAATTCCACCCATCATTGAAGCTTGTAGTTTCGCTGATAAGAATATCTCCGGAGCTTTTCATGCTTTGAAAATTACATGATAAGAGAAAGGCCAATAGGGCAGACAGAAATGAAGTTTTCATTTATTCGAAGTTAGATTTCAAATGGCTACAAAGCTCATTTTTTTACCTCTTAACCATGTCTTGTGTTTTCTTCATTCGAGGTGTGTAAAATCATCAGCAAATTAATTTTTCGAATGTCTTTTGCATTGAACATTTATTTGATTGGCTCATGGAGCTTGCTCAGCTAAATCTACCTACCGCTGAAACAACCTACCCCATTTGATGAATTTCTAGGAATATCAATTTTTTGATAAGTACCAGCCTTGTTGGGTAGAAAAGTAGAAAGCCTAGTCCCATAGGCTCTATAGAAGAAGCTAAACAAAAATGAAAAATGCACTAAGAAACTGGGATAGGATTGGTCAGACATGTCAAATTTCGATCAATTCTCCAAGCTAGAAATGATCTCTTTGAATTCATTGAAATCTGGTATAACAGAAAAAGAAAACACGAGTACTTAGGTTACAAAACGCCTGAGCAATATGGAGAAATCAATTATTCAAAATGCGCTTAACTAATTGTCCGATATTTTGTAGTAATTCCAAACAGTTGGATCATGCTAATAAATTTGGTGCAAGTTTTCTAATAAAGTTTGTGCAAGTGGTAAAATTCATTTCTATGATCCAATATCATTATAAATACGCAATACAACTTATTTCCACATTCACATCTTTAGGTAAGCGGCTTACTTCTACTGTTTCCCTTGCTGGAGGATTTTCTAGGAAATATTCACCATAGATGCTATTTATTTGAGCAAATTGATTCATATCTTTTATGAATATAGAACACTTAACAATGTTAGAAAATCCGCAACCAGCTTCTGATAAGATATAGCCAATATTTCTCATTACTTGTTTGGTTTCATCTTCTATTGTTGAGTTAACTAAGTTTCCTGTTGATTGATCTATCGGTATTTGACCAGAAACATAGAGCACATTTCCCATCTTGACTGCTTGAGAGTACGGTCCAATAGGTGCAGGAGCTTGCGCAGAGTTTATTATCACTTTCATAACTAGCTTATTTAAGCTCACAATTTAAAGCATGCTGAACTTTCTCAGGTCAAAAATGACATTCCTTATTGCTTACCTCAAACTTTTTTTGATTGAAACCAAGAAACACAATTGGGCAATCTGTAATCAGAGACAATAATCTCAAAGTATATTACTTATTAACAAACTTTATTAACATGACCCAATTAGAAAAACTATGTTTTTCATCTTTATTCTACAGTCACTGATTTAGCCAAATTCCTAGGCTGATCCACATTAGATCCACGCATCACGGCAATATGATAGGAGAGTAGTTGCAAAGGAATGACCGTAAGAAGTGGCATCATGCACTCGATAGTAGCAGGAACTTCTATGGTGTAGTCTGCCATCGACCCTATCAAGCTATCATTTTCAGTTACAATGGCTATTACTTTGCCTTTGCGTGCCTTTACTTCTTGTATGTTGGATACAATTTTCTCGTGTGAGCTATCCTTTGGCGCGATAAAGACCACAGGCATATTTTCATCAATCAATGCAATTGGTCCGTGTTTCATTTCTGCAGCGGGATACCCTTCTGCGTGGATATAAGAAATCTCTTTGAGTTTCAAGGCACCTTCAAGTGCTACTGGAAAATTGTAGCCTCTTCCTAGGTACAAGAAGTTTTTAGAATCCTTAAACTCACTTGAAATCTTCTTGATCTTATCATTACTCAAAAGTGCCTTAGCAACTTTTGCAGGAATATTCTCTAGTTCCATGATCATCTCACGGTACTTCGTGTCTGTGATTGTACCCTTTTGGATGGCTATCCTAAGAGCGATCATGGTCAGCACTGTGAGCTGAGCGGTGAACGCTTTTGTAGATGCCACACCTATCTCTGGTCCTGCATGCAGATATGCTCCTTCGTTAGTGATTCTAGAAATGGAAGAGCCTACATTGTTAACTATTCCTAGGATGATGGCACCTTTTGATTTTGCGAGTTCCAGCGCCGCTAGAGTATCAGCTGTTTCGCCTGATTGTGAGATTGCGATGATGATGTCACCTTCACTAATGATTGGGTTTCGGTAACGAAACTCTGATGCATACTCCACCTCTACAGGTATCCGACATAGATCTTCAAATAAATACTCTGCTACCAATCCAGCATGCCACGACGTGCCGCAAGCAATAAAAGTGATTTTTTTCGCATTGATCAAAGGCGTAGCGTAATCACGAATGCCGCCAAGCGTAAGTTTGGCTTCATTGGCATTGAGCCTTCCGCGCATACAGTTTGCGATGGACAATGGTTGCTCCATGATTTCTTTGAGCATAAAATGCTCGTAACCACCTTTTTCGATCGCTTCAAGCTTTAGGTCTAGCTTATGGATTTGTGGAGTTTGGGTGACATCCTTATTGTCTACGATTTCATAACCCTCCCTTGTGATAATAGCTACTTCTCCGTCATTGAGGTATATCACTTCATTGGTATATTCAATAATTGGTGTAGCATCAGAAGCGATGAAATAGCCATCATTGCTTAGTCCGAGGACCATTGGACTACCTTTACGGGCAGCATAGAGTACATTTGGTTCATCTTTGGAAATGACTACCAAGGCATATGCGCCCACTATTTTTGTAAGTGCCAGTCGGAGCGCTTCCTCTAGGCTTAAGCCGAGCGCTTTTTTAAGTTCCTCGATGAATACCGCAAGTACTTCGGTATCGGTATCACTTCTGAACGAATAACCTTTATTGGTCAGCTCAGTCTTAATGGTTGAGTAATTCTCAAATATCCCATTGTGAATGATTGCTAATGACTGGTCTGCAGAGTAGTGGGGATGTGCATTCTTATCATTTGGCTCACCATGAGTTGCCCATCTCGTATGCCCTATGCCAATTGTGCTTTGCAGATTCTTATCAAGCGTCATTTCCTCAAGGACATTTACTTTACCTTCCTTTTTGAAGACTTTCAGTTCCCCATTTTCAATAACAGCTACACCCGCACTATCATAACCACGATACTCGAGACGCTTCAAACCATTAATGAGAATAGGATAGGCAGGCTTATTGCCAATATAAGCTACGATTCCGCACATAGGGTTTTAATTCTTTATTGTAGTATAATATAATGTTAGTTTGATCTCATTCTTAATAAATGAAGTCTGTCCCAAGCCAACAGTATTTGGACTCCAAAGCACTAATTCATCAGTGATTGAACTCGAATTATTGCGATAGTAATCGGCCATTAGTTGAGCAAATAATGTCACGTCCACTTTCACTTCAGAATTAGCTGCGTCAATTCCCATGTTTAGAACATTGGAGGTATTTGCCGATGAAGTATACCCCGCTTCAGAGAGTATAGCATTATTAAAGCCATCTCCAAGCAAAATACCCGTCCCGTTGATTTTACCATTAGATTTTATAAAAAGTGCACGTATGCTACTTACATTTTCGATCTGGTCATTGTCATTCGCCACACCCATCGTCAACGTTGCACGGTTGATTATGAAATCATTATTGGTCTTTAAAAAATCGATATAAGGCGCCAAGGCCAATTTTGGATTGATTCCGGCAATCATATCTAAATAGACGCGCGAAGAAGGCACGTTACTTTCCGTGTATTCCATCGAGATATCATTGAGTTTACCAGTGCTATTATCTCTTATGATTTGCGAAAAGTGTGCGTCATTGAAGTCGAATTCGAAGGTATAGACTTTGCCAAATACTGTACTCATTTCAATCACTAGTTTGGTATCTTCGGCATTAAGGTCAAATAAGAACATTCCTTCGTTTGATGCTCCTGGCACCAAAGCCAAAGGAGCATAATGATACAGTCCTTGAAAGAGTGAGTCTCTGTAGTCACCTGCAACTTTTGCTTTTTCAAGCCTGTCATATAGAAACAAGCCAAAATCATCGTTGAGCGGCACTCGTATGATCGAGTCTTTTGATGGATCAAAATCAAAGGTCAACTCCCCAACAGGTATCGGGTCATAATCCACACTCATGGAGGCCAGATATACTGGATTGATATATAGGGAGTCTTTTGCCAAATGAATGGCGATTTTCTCGCCTGAAAGAATTCCGTGGCTTCTCAGATCAGAAACACTCAAGTTAAGGTAAACCGAAGAGTACTCTAGAGAATCTCCTTCAGGTATTACACCTCCGAAAAAGTTGAAATCATTGTATGAAATCGCTTTAGTTGTCCCATAGATGGAGTCTGAAAATTGACCAAAAACAGACAATTCAAAATCATCAGTTCGGAGACTATCTATCCTTATATTAGAGCTTGGTAGTACAAATTCTATTTTATCTGAGTTTAGAGGGCTTTCTTCAGCGTCAAGTTCCAACCCAAGTTGGGTGGGATCATCACAGGCAAAAAAAAACGGGATCAACAAAAATGCCAATCCCGATACTGCAAAATAATTTTTATTAACCAACAAGTTCATTGTATAAGTTGTAGTACGAATCTTCAAAATTTTCTCCAGTATTATTTAGCGCTTCAATTTTCTTGTCGGCTATTTCATTCATGAGCTTAGCGAAGCTTTCTGTGATTTCTTGATTCGCAAAGTTAACCGCATCAGCATATTCAATGCCCATTCTCAAGAAACCCTCGTAATCCGCAGTTTTCAAAGGCCCAAGCATACTATCGTCAACATCAAGCATCTTGACTTTTTCCAATAGATCTGCACCGAAAGTGTGGGTGAATTTGTTATCGTAAATCGTGAAAACAGTTTTTGATTCTTTGAAAATAGGATCATTCTTATAAGTTGACTTCACATACAAAGGAATCAAACTTGTCATCCAATCATTGCAATGAATGATGTCTGGCGACCAGCCTAGTTTCTTTACAGTTTCTAGAACGCCCTTGCAGAAAAATATTGCGCGCTCATCATTGTCTTCATAGAAATTATCTTCTTTGTCGAAGAACACTGACTTTCTATGGAAGTAATCTTCATTGTCAATAAAGTATACTTGAAGTTTGGCATTCGGAATGCTTGCCACTTTGATGACCAAAGGCTTTTCCTCGTCACCTACCGAAATATTAATTCCTGATAAACGGACCACTTCATGAAGTCTGTTTTTTCTTTCATTTATTAAGCCAAAACGTGGTACCAAAATCCTAATCTCCATACCTCTTTCCTGCATGGCCTGAGGCAGCTTTCTTACAAAGTCAGCCACTTCAGTTGTCTTCAGAAAAGGATTAATTTCACTCGCAACATAAAGGATTCTTAAATTGGACATAGAATTTCTATTTTAATGAGGATTATCTAAAATGACCTCAAAAATAGCATAAATTCGCCATACTTTCAACATTTACAGTAAGCTTAGCTAACATTAATTCTTCCATTGATGGAGGTAGTCAGACTCCCCGCTCAGATTTTTTCAACTACAAATTCTCTTCGAACGAGAGGTGCGACTATTGGCTTTGTACCTACCATGGGAGCCTTGCATGAGGGTCATTTTTCATTGATCAAAACGGCACTTGCCGAAAACGACCAAGTGGTGGTGAGCATCTTTGTGAACCCCATCCAATTCAACAAGGAAGAGGATCTGGTAAACTACCCGAGAACAATAGAAGAGGATATAAAAGCATTGACAAATCTGGGAGTCAAGATGCTCTACTTGCCTGATGCAAAGGATATGTATCCAACCAAACCATCGGTCTATCCAGACTTTGGTTCTCTCGGCGCTCGTTTAGAAGGAGCCTTCAGGCCTGGTCATTTCAATGGAGTTGGTCTAGTGGTGAGTAAGCTTTTCCATCAAGTAAATCCTACCAAAGCATACTTTGGATTAAAGGATCTTCAGCAGTACCTCTTGGTGAAAAAAATGGCAGAGAATTTTTCATTCCCAGTTGAAGTTATAGGATTGCCAACCCTTCGTGAAAAGTCAGGTTTAGCTATGTCATCTCGAAATAGAAGACTGTCTCCAAAGGGACTTATAATAGCCTCAAAAATTTATTTGGGTTTGGAAAGGGCTCTAGATCAGTGGCACAAACAGAAAAGTCTCACTGAAGTTATTTCTGAATTAAGGGAATTTTATCAAGCTCAAGATGGTTTGGAACTGGAGTATGCTGAGATGGTAGACCCTCAAACACTCAACCCTATCACAACTTTTGTAATAGAAGATGTTGCACTCTGCATTGCTGCATATGTGGAAGGTGTAAGATTAATTGATAACATATATTTGCGGCAAGATTGACCTAAGAATGAATACCCGAGCATGAATATAGAAGTCCTTAAGTCCAAAATCCATCGCGTGAAGCTCACTCAAGCTGAGCTGCATTATGTAGGATCTATCACTATTGACGAAGATATAATGGACGCTGCAGACATTATAGCTAATGAGAAAGTGCAGATAGTCAATATAAACAATGGTGAACGCCTTGAGACTTATGTGATCAAAGGAGTTCGTGGTAGCGGAGAAATTTGCCTCAATGGTCCTGCTGCACGCAAAGCGCAGGTTGGAGATATCATCATTATCATTTCCTATTGTAGCATGGAAAAAGAAGAAGCAAGGAAACACAACCCTATCCTTATCTTTCCAAACGAGGACAATAGATTAGCATAGATTATAATATATGAAGAAGGCCGTTTCTGTCCTCAAATACGTGCTTTCACTAGGGTTAGCAGTTGTTCTCCTCTATTTTGCTTTTAGAAATATCGATTTCGCTGAGTTTTTAGAGAAGTCCAAGACAGTTGATTATGATTGGGTGATCTTGAGTATTGCCCTTTCTGTAGTCGCCTATTATGCGCGAGCTTATCGATGGAATCTATTGATTGCACCATTGGGTTACCCGAAGCTAAGTATTCACAGAACCACGGTAGCAATACTCGTTGGCTATTTAGCCAATTTGGCATTTCCTAGATTAGGTGAGGTTACCCGATGCGGCATTCTTAATAGAAGTGATCAAGTGCCTATTTCTTCATCTTTTGGCACTGTAGTTACAGAACGGGTTATAGATATGCTCACCCTTGTTTTAATACTTCTTGTCACCATGTTTGCAGAGTATGATCGCCTGATTTCTTTCTTTTTATCCATCTTTTCTGATTTTGAAAATATAGAGGGACTCATTTGGAAATCAATTCTCACCTTGGCGATCGCTGGAATATTGGGTCTCAGTTTGCTTTATGTGCTTTACATCAAGATCCCAAAAGTGAAGGTGTTTATCAAGAGTCTTATTGAGGGATTGCTGTCCTTAAGGTATGTCACTAATATTTGGGGGTTCTTTCTGTCAACTATCATCCTTTGGTTGACTTACTATTTCATGTCCTACCTTATAGTGTTTGCATTGCCGGAGACTGCTCATCTTTCATGGATGGTAGGGGTTATGTTATTGATCACTGGAGGTATTGCTTTGGCATTGCCTGTACAAGGAGGTATTGGTACCTATCATGCTTTTGTAAGTGCCATGCTAGTCCTTTATGCTGTTGACAAAACCACAGGAGTTTTTCTTGCTACGCTACTTCATACATCACAGCTATTGGCGATAGCAGGATTTGGGGGAATCGGTCTATTGATTGCATTTTTCATGAAGCCTAAGAAATCAATACAAACTGATGAACAAGAGTCCAATTCTTGATCTACTTGAGAAAGTAGCAGTTTGGAAGCATCTCGGTAAGCGTATAGTCTTTACTAATGGGTGCTTTGATCTTTTACATCCTGGGCATATTCTGGTTTTGGCTGAAGCCAAAAAGCATGGAGATATTCTCATAGTTGGATTGAATTCTGACAATTCTGTGAGAAGATTAAAGGGTGAGGATAGACCAATAATGAATCAATCTGCA
>JBLIFO010000055.1:0-15402 GCA_047633875.1 Marinoscillum sp.
CATATGTCCAATTGTCGATCATTTCTATATTCGGATTGATCGTCTTTGGGATATTCAATTATTCTCGCCGTGCGGAACAAAACCGAGTTTGGGTAGGGTTGGCAAAAGAAACTGCCCACCAGCTAGGTACGCCGCTTTCTTCACTTATGGCTTGGGTGGAGTATTTTAAAGAGACTTTTCCTGAGCAGAAGGAGATTTTTGATGAGCTTCAAAAAGATGTAGATCGGCTAGAGATGATCACCGAGCGATTTTCTAATATCGGGAGTGTGCCAAAGCTTTCAGAAGGTAATGTGTTTGAGTTGGTTTCCGAAGTGATGAAATATCTCCAAACAAGGATTTCTAAAAAGGTAGTTTTTAGCATTGAGGCGTTCCCTACAGAGGATATTCGTAGTAATATCAATCGACCACTGTTTGCCTGGGTCATCGAAAATATTGTGAAAAACGCAGTGGACGCCATGGATGGAATAGGCTCTATTCACATTAAAATCATGAAAGTGAGTGAAGGTCAAGTCGCGGTGGATATTTCAGATTCTGGTAAGGGTATTACCAAGGCAAACATCAAAGATCTTTTTAAGCCAGGCTTTACGACAAAACGACGTGGATGGGGCCTAGGTCTCGCTTTGGCTAAAAGAATTGTGGAAAATTACCACGGCGGAAAAATATTTGTGAAGTCATCTGAGATCAATAAAGGCACTACCTTTAGAATAATGCTCAAATCATAGGTAGATTTCAGTAGGCTGCTTTTTCTCTTAACCATTTTTAGATTAATTTCGCACATGGTTAGAGAAACTACTTTTTAAAAAGAAAAAATAATGGCTAACAAAGGCAAAATCACCCAAATCATCGGCCCAGTAGTAGACGTTAGTTTTGGAGCTGAAGGCTCGAAACTTCCGAATATTATGGATGCCCTCACCATCATCAAAAAGGATGGAACTGTAGTAGTACTAGAAGTACAGTCGCACCTTGGTGAAAGTACTGTGCGTACCATTGCGATGGACGCTACAGATGGTATGATGAGAGGCATGGAAGTGACCGATACTGGCAGTCCAATTCAGATGCCAATAGGTGATGATATCAAAGGCCGACTATTCAATGTAGTAGGTACAGCGATTGATGGTCTTGCTCAGCCAAAAGGAGATAAAGGATTGCCGATCCACAGATCAGCTCCTAAATATGAAGATCTTTCTACCTCTACGGAAGTACTTTATACTGGTATCAAAGTAATTGACTTGATCGAGCCTTACGCTAAAGGAGGTAAGATTGGTTTGTTTGGTGGTGCGGGTGTTGGTAAAACTGTATTGATTCAAGAATTGATCAACAACATTGCAAAAGCATATGCAGGTCTTTCTGTATTTGCTGGTGTGGGTGAGCGTACACGTGAAGGAAACGATTTGCTTCGTGAGATGATCGAAGCAGGTATCGTAAACTACGGTGAAAACTTCAAGCACTCAATGGAACAAGGTGGATGGGATTTGTCAAAAGTGACTCCTGAAGACCTAAAAGAATCTAAAGCAACATTCGTATTCGGACAAATGAACGAGCCTCCAGGGGCGCGTGCTCGTGTGGCATTGTCTGGTTTGACGATTGCAGAATATTTCCGTGATGGAGATGGCACAGGTAAGGGAAGAGATATCCTTTTCTTCGTTGACAATATCTTCAGATTCACTCAGGCTGGTTCTGAGGTTTCTGCTCTTCTTGGTCGTATGCCATCAGCGGTAGGTTACCAACCAACTTTGGCAACTGAGATGGGAGCGATGCAAGAGCGTATTACTTCTACTAAGAATGGTTCGATCACTTCTGTACAGGCTGTTTACGTACCTGCGGATGATTTGACTGACCCTGCTCCTGCTACTACTTTCTCTCACTTGGATGCTACTACGGTACTTTCTCGTAAGATTGCTGAGCTAGGTATCTACCCAGCGGTGGATCCTTTGGATTCTACTTCTAGAATCTTGAGTGCAGAAATTTTAGGTGATGAGCATTATGACTGTGCTCAGCGTGTAAAAGAACTTTTGCAGCGTTACAAAGAACTTCAGGACATCATTGCTATTCTTGGTATGGATGAACTTTCTGATGAAGACAAAGAAGTAGTACACAGAGCTAGAAGGGTACAAAGATTCTTGTCTCAGCCTTTCCACGTAGCAGAGCAATTCACTGGTATGAAAGGTGTACTTGTAGATATTAAGGATACTATCAAAGGCTTCAACGCAATCATGGACGGTGCTTATGATCACCTTCCTGAGTCAGCATTCAACTTGGTAGGGACTATCGAAGATGCTGTTGCAAAAGGAGAAAAATTACTAGCTGAAGTTAACGCATAATCTCATGTACTTAGAAATAGTAACACCAGACGAAAAAGTATTCGAAGGAGAAGTAGAAAGTGCTACTTTTCCAGCAAGTGATGGGTCATTCCAAGTATTGGCTGATCATGCACCAATGATCTCTACTTTGGGTACTGGTGATATCAAACTAATTCAAGACATAGATAAGAAAACACAGACAATACACTTTAAGGTGATTGGAGGCGTAGTAGAAGTTTTGAACAACAAAGTGATGGTACTTGCAGAGAAAATCGAGACTGCTTGATTTTTTCCGTAATCGAATAATATAAGAAAGGGAACCAACGCGGTTCCCTTTTTTTATGGTCTATAGGGTTATTTTATTAATTGAGAATTTGAGTGATCGGTATTTCTACCTCCTCTAAATCCAGCATGGCATTTATAAAGCTCACTTTTTCAAATGAAGCAATATCTTCTTCGCGAATATCAATTTCGCGAATCATGTTTTTTGCCAACAAATATTGGCGTTTCACTCCATTAAGGAGATAGGAATTAGGCACCAGCCATTCCTTGCCATCCCAAAAGGCCGGATTGGCATAGTAGCTGTCTGTTACCAATCCATTTTTGATGATAAGGATATCGTTAGCAATGCCTCGCTTAGCGTAAAGAGCACCCAACGAATTTCGGTCTATATTCTTCAGATGGTATTCTATAGTATTATCAAAGACCAATTGAATTTTACCTATTGGACGAATTTGATATTCGCTTAAACTGATGCTGAATCCATTAGCATCATATGCTAAGCGGGCTTTATGTCTAGTCACAAAATCGAGAGGAGGCAGGATTGCCGAAAGATCATGTGGCACACTTCCGGAGAAAATCTCAGCAAATGTCCTGTTTACACGCTTTTGATGGTAATCAAGAAGATGGTAAGTTCCTTCTTCAAATCTTATACTTTCAATAAATCGGCACATAGATCTTATCGATGATTTCTTGGTATTCTTTGGCTTCATCGCTGAATGACGTTATGCCGCCTCCGCTTCTGTAGTACATATTCTTACCCTCTTTCTCGATGAATCGTATTATCACTCCAGAGTCAAAATTCTTCCCATCAAAGTAGCCGCAAACGCCAGTATAAAAATCTCTATTTTGAGTTTCTGCCTCTTTGATTATTTTGATTGTTTGCTCTTTTGGGGCACCAGAGATGGAGCCAGCAGGAAGTAGTTTGAAGAAAAGTTCTCCGAGATGTGAAGCGTAATTCTGAGGTAATTCGCCTTTGATTTCTGAGCTCACCTGAAGAAGATTTTTATCGTTCGTGTTAAGTCGGCTTACAAATCTAAATTTGGTTACTTCCACTTTTGAGGCTATCTGGCTCAGGTCATTTCTGATCAAGTCCACAATAGTCACATGCTCTGCAATTTCCTTAGCATCATTCAGCAAAACTGCTTCTGCATTATTGGCAGAAGCATCTATGGTCCCTTTCATTGGATATGAATAGATAAATCCATCTTTGATTTTGACGAAAGTCTCAGGAGAGAAGACCACAAACTGATCTGCAAAACGGACTTTGTATTTAGCATGGCTATGCTCATAGATCTCTTTGAGCGACAAATCTGTTTTGATAGGCGTCTTAAATGTGAGATTTACGAGATAGGAATTTCCATAGTTGATTTGGTCAACTACATATTGATAGGGGATAGCAAAAGCTTCCTTTGAAAGTGGAAATTTCTCGAACTTAAAAGATCTCTTCTCGCGCTTAGACTCCTTACTATGGAATACAAAATCAATGTCCTCCTTAGCAATTTCGGTTATTGGTTTGAGCCAAGTTTTATCACCTAAAAAATCAGTGAAGAAAAAAAAAGGCTCCCTCTGAGTTCCCAGAGTATTTATTTGCTTGATAGCTTCTTCTCGATCAAGCATCATTTTTTTTTGCCCGTTAGTCTGCGGAAAGTCTTCTTCTCAAACTCCCAGAAGAAGGTAAACTGCCCGAGGATAAACCCATAGATCAGCAGTATTAGATTGTAAATGGGGAAGATTAGAATGTAGTAGATGATTGAGAACAGGATGCCCTGCTCGCCATCTGCGGTGAAGTATGCCACAATAGGTCGCTTAAGGGAAAGCACAGTGAAACCCGTACAGGCAAATGCAATCAACACAAGGATGACTTGCAGGGTGTTTTTAAGCTCCCAACGTGTCTGTAATTTATCGATCCAACCCATTGATGATTTCTTTGAATGCTTCCCAGTTTGGAGTGCATTTGATCTCCATCGCTTCTTTTTTTACTGGGTGTACAAACTTAATAGCAAAGGCGTGTAAATGAATGCTTTTGTCTGGGTTGGCATCAGGAAATCCATATTTCAAATCGCCCTTGATTGGGCAGCCCATTTTAGCCAATTGTACCCTGATCTGATGTGCACGACCCGTTTTGGGGAAGACTTGAAGCAATGAAAGATTTTGAGCAGTAGCTTTCAACACGTAATCCAGTTCTGCTTTTTTGCCACGTCCAGTGTCTTTGTCAAATGCCTTTACGGTGTTGTTGTCGCTATTCTTTTCGAGCCAATGTACAAGTTTGGCTTGATCTAGAGCAGGCTTTCCCTTTACAACTGCCACATAGACTTTGGTAATATCATCATCTCGAAATAACTTATTCATCCGCTCTAGTGCTTTGGAAGTCCTAGCGAAAATAGTAATCCCGCTTACTGGACGATCGAGCCTGTGGCATGGATGTAAGAACACCTCTCCCGGTTTTTGATACTTCTCCTTGATAAAATCCCGTCCCCAGTCTGTCAGCGTAGCATCACCCGTCTTATCACCTTGCACCAGCCAACCTGCTGGCTTATTGAGGATGACGAGGTGATTGTCTTCGAAAAGAACTTGTGGGGTGCTAGACATTTTAAATTCTAAAACTCACTAATAGTGTGAAAATCTATATCAGGAAAATTGTCCCTAACCATCTGCAACCAAGCTTTTGACTCTGCCATGAACACCAACTTTCCTTCTTTATCTCTGGCGATATGACGGTATTTGTCTTTCACAAAAGCGTCTAGCTTCGATTCGTCTTTAGAACTGATCCAGCATGCCATGTGAATGCTTACTGCATCAAAGCGCGCTTTGGCATTGTACTCATTAAGAAGTCTGTATTGGAGTACTTCGAACTGAAGTGCACCAACGGTACCCACTACTTTTCTAGAGCCCATTTCGAAAGTGAAAAGTTGTGCTAAACCTTCATCCATGAGCTGATTAAGGCCTTTTTCAAGCTGTTTGGATTTCATAGCATCCATATTGAGCACCTCTCTGAATAGCTCAGGAGAGAATGACGGAATGCCTTTATACTGTCCCTTTTCACCCTCACTAATGGTATCGCCTATTTTCAGGTTGCCAGTATCATAGAGTCCGATGATATCACCTGGAAAAGCTTCATCTACTGTTTCTTTTTGTTGTGCCATGAAAGCGGTGGCATTGCTAATACGGAAATTTTTATCAGATCTCACATGGTAGTAATTCTGCCCTCGGTGGAATGTACCAGAGCAGATCCGGGCAAACGCAATCCTGTTACGGTGCTTTGGGTCCATATTCGCATGAATCTTAAATATGAATCCCGTAAATTTCTTTTCATTAGGAGCAATCACACGCTCGTCCGTTTCTCGAGGCACAGGTGGTGGAGCTATTTGAATAAAGCAATCGAGCAGCTCTCTCACACCGAAGTTGTTCACCGCACTTCCAAAAAATACTGGTGCAACTTTTCCGTCAAGGTAATCTTGGACGTTCAAAGGGTCATAAACACCATTGATCAACTCTATATCTTCGCGCAGTTCTCTCACAGCAGAGGCTGGAAGACGCTTATCTAGTTCAGGATCATTTACACCTTTGATCTCTACTACATCCGTTACCTTTTTCGATTTACTTGGTTCATAGAGGTTGAGATTATTCTCAAAAATATTGTAAACGCCACGCAGCGATTTCCCCATACCTATCGGCCAACTCATAGGTCGCACATTGATACCTAGCTTTTCCTCGATTTCGTCTAAGAGGTCAAAAGCATCACGTCCTTCACGGTCGAGTTTGTTGATGAAACAAAGCACAGGAGTGTTTCTCATCCGGCAGACTTCCATGAGTTTCTCCGTCTGTTTCTCTACACCTTTCACACAGTCAATGACCATGATGACACTATCCACTGCCGTAAGTGTACGGTAGGTATCCTCTGCAAAGTCTTCGTGACCTGGTGTATCCAGAATGTTGATTTTGAGGTCTTTGTAGTCGAATCCCATCACGGATGTAGCCACAGAAATACCCCGCTGCTTTTCTATCTCCATCCAATCGGAGCGAGTGCCCACATCTATCTTATTGGATTTCACAGCGCCCGCTATTTGGATAGCACCACCAAAAAGGAGGAGTTTTTCCGTTAATGTGGTTTTCCCAGCATCAGGGTGAGCAATGATGCCAAAGGTTCGGCGCTTTTGTATCTCTTGTTCTAATGTCATGCAATTCTTGGATGTAGCGCAAAATTACCTTTTTTCGTATCCTCAAAAAAAGTAAATTGGCTTTCTAATCTTTACCACCACCAAATGAAAAAAGGCCTTTGGATTTTAGTTGTCTTCTCCATGCTCTTCACAGGATTTTTTCTAGGTTTTGCATTCTCCAAAAAGATGGACAGGGAAAATAATTTAGAGTGGCGAGCCTTGAGGTTAGAAAATGACTTAAAGGATTGTCAAGATGAATAAGTCAAGAAAGATAATTCTAGTCGTGATATTAGTGTTGCTGCCTCTTGTGAGCATGATCTGGGCTAATCAGGAAGCTGCCAAATACGACGAGCTGAGTCTAAAGATTCAGGATTTAGAAAAAGAATTAAGAATCTGCAAAAAAGAACAGTGAAGAAACCTTATCGCTATTTAATGTACTTTATGATTGGTGTCATGATCTATTTTTTCATGGATGGAGAGAGTCAGCCAGAGATTATGGACCAAATTCATAGTAATGCTCCGGGATTGATCATAGGAGTGGTCGTACTTTTAATGGTGGTGCGCTACTTCATCAGTAAGCAGGAAAAGAATGAAGATTAGCAGATAGAAATTACCTGAAGATGTAAAGTACCATCATCAAAAAATGAAGGATGCTGCCTGCCATCACAAAAAGATGCCATATAAAATGGGCCATTTTCATACGATAATCGATGATATAGAAAATGATTCCAACCGTATAGGCAAGCCCACCAGACGCCAATAACCAGAAAGCTGGGTCTGGCATTAAGGCTCTCACCAAGTCAATTTTGAAAACGATAATCCAACCCATGAATGCGTACATAAGGGTAGAGATAATTTTAAATTTACCTGTATAAAAGACTTTGAGTATAATGCCAATCACAGCCATACCCCACTGAATAGCGAAGAAAGTCCATCCGACAGTTCCACCAATGGTAATAAGTAAAACAGGAGTATAAGTACCAGCAATCAACAAATAAATCCCGCAATGATCTAAGATATTGAAGACATGCTTGGCTGTTCTATGTCTCAGAGCATGATAAATAGTCGAAAAGGTATACAGCAGAACCAGACTGACACCATAGAATAGCGCACTAAACAAGCTCCAATCTTTATCACTCTGGGCACCAAATACAATCAAAACCACCATTCCGCCAATGGCAGTAACTCCTGTAATGCCATGCGACATGAAGTTGAACCACTCTTCAAGATTCGATTGCTCTTTATGATTTTCGGTTGGCGTGCTCATCTTATATCGAATTTAGTCGGCTTGTATAATCAAAGACAAGTTCGTGATTATGTTGTGACATTTTTTGTCTGTTAAAAAAAAAAGCGCCAGATGGATTTCCAACTGGCGCTTTCAAATAAAATCAACAGATCTTATTTGTTAGAGACTTTTAACTCTTTGTTCATTGAGTTACCACAATAAGTACACTTGTAGTATTTGATCATAAGACCTTCTTTTTCATAAGTAGGCTCCTCAATGATTTCTTCTCTCACGTCACGCATGGTTCTGTAATTGCATTTACCGCAGATCAATGCATGGAAAAGCATATCATATTTCTCAACCACTTTTTCGCCCGTGACTTCATCCACCCAGATATCATAATCAGCGACGTGATTGTCTTCTTCTGCTATCATCTCTGGAGTCATGAATTTATCCTCTTCCTCTTCATTCATCAAGCGCATTCGATTGCCTGCAACAGATTTCATCGGTTTGAATCGGATTTTATCCAATCTTTTTTCAAGAATAAATGGATAATAATACTTAACGATCGCCCAGAAGGCATAGCCAACTGCAAAACCGATGATGATCGAAAAGAATCCAGCACCAAATAAATGGTAGAACGCTGCTTTCCCTATCCAGTTGATAATTGAGAAGAAGACAAAGAACACTACTCCACCTGCAATGAAATTTGTTGACAGATTGAAGTAGGCGGTCTCATTCCCAGATGCAAAAATGAATTTTTGAGTTCTCTTGCCCTTAGCAGCAAGAAGAATGAAATATAGAACAGTAATAAATAAGGACAGACCAAATAGCGTGAACCCTATTTGCGGAAAATAATCTAACCATTCAGGAATTTTATTTTTCATGGTGTTTTTGTTAGGTAGTGGTTTCGGAAGTACAAGTTAAGATAAAAAAAGCAACGTACATACAATGTAGTTTTTCTAAAAAACGAATTTGACACTTTTTTTTCTAATCAAAAACATGAGTAGTGAACACAATTTGTCTCTAATCAAGGGATAAGATTTTGATTTTATGACAATCTGTCACAAATAAACTGACATTTAATTACAATTGGGCGGTTGGCACAACCATTGTTTAACACCGATTGTAATAGAAATTTCACGAGCATATAAAATATAATAACACACAAAATGGGAAAAATAATCGGTATTGACTTAGGTACTACCAACTCATGCGTGGCGGTAATGGAAGGTAACGAGCCAGTAGTCATTCAGAACAGCGAAGGACGAAGAACTACACCATCTATCGTTGCATTTTTGGACAATGGTAACGGAGAGCGCAAAGTAGGTGATCCTGCTAAACGTCAAGCCATTACCAATCCTCAAAATACCATAAGCTCCGTTAAGAGATTTATGGGTAAAAAATATTCTGAGGTTTCAGAAGAAAGAAAAAATGTCTCTTACGGACTTGAAGCAGGCACTAATGATACTGTAAGAGTAAGAATTGGTGACAGAAACTATACCCCTCAGGAGCTTTCAGCTATGATTCTTCAGAAGATGAAGTCTACAGCTGAAGATTTTTTGGGACATGAAGTAACAGAGGCAGTTGTAACTGTACCTGCATATTTCAATGATGCTGAGCGCCAAGCCACAAAAGAGGCTGGTCAAATAGCTGGGTTGGAAGTTAAGAGAATTATCAATGAGCCTACTGCAGCAGCTTTGGCTTATGGATTGGATAAGAAAAACGCTGACATGAAGATCGCGGTGTATGATCTTGGTGGAGGTACATTCGATATTTCAGTGTTGGAGCTTGGTGATGGCGTATTCGAAGTAAAATCTACTAACGGTGATGTTCACTTAGGTGGAGATGACTTTGACGGTGTGATCATCCAATGGTTGGCAGATGAGTTTAAGAAAGACGAAGGTCTTGACTTGAGAAAAGATCCAATGGCGCTTCAGCGTTTGAAAGAAGCTGCTGAAAAAGCGAAAATTGAGCTTTCTTCTTCGTCTTCTACAGAGATCAACTTGCCTTATATCATGCCTGTAGATGGTATACCAAAGCATTTGGTTAGAACACTTTCAAGAAGTAAATTCGAGCAATTGAGTGAAGATTTGGTTCGTAGATCTATGGAGCCATGTAAGAAAGCATTGAAAGATGCAGGTCTTTCTCCTTCAGATATTGATGAAGTAATCTTGGTAGGTGGATCTACTCGTATTCCTAAGATTCAGGAAGAAGTAGAGAAATTCTTTGGCAAAAAGCCATCTAAAGGAGTGAATCCTGATGAAGTAGTAGCGATTGGTGCTGCGATTCAAGGTGGCGTATTGACTGGAGAAGTGAAAGATGTATTGTTACTTGATGTAACTCCACTTTCTCTTGGTATCGAAACTATGGGAGGTGTGATGACCAAATTGATTGAGTCTAACACTACTATTCCTTCTAAGAAGTCTGAGACTTTCTCAACTGCCGCTGACAATCAGCCATCAGTTGAGATTCATGTACTTCAAGGAGAGCGCCCTATGGCAAAAGACAACAGAACGATTGGACGATTCCATTTGGATGGAATTCCACCAGCACCACGTGGAGTCCCTCAGATCGAAGTGACTTTTGATATAGATGCCAATGGTATCCTTCAAGTGTCTGCTAAGGACAAAGGCACTAACAAAGAGCAGAAAATCAGAATTGAAGCTTCATCTGGATTGACAGATGCTGAGATCGAAAAAATGAAGCAAGAGGCTGCGGCCAATGCTGAATCAGATAAGGTGGCTAAAGAAACTGTAGAAAAAGTTAACCAAGCGGATTCATTGATTTTCCAAACAGAAAGTCAACTGAAAGAGTACGGTGACAAAGTTTCTGAGGGAAATAAAACAGCCATAGATGGAGCATTAACGAAGTTGAAAGAGGCGCATGCGGCGAAAGATCTGGCTGGCATAGATGCTGGCATGGAAGCTTTGAATGCTGCATGGCAAGCCGCTTCTCAGGAAATCTACGCAGCGCAAGCTGCTGGTGGAGCTGAGGCAGCTCAAGGTGCTGATCCAACAGGTGGGGCACAGAGTGGCAAAGCTGATAGCGATGTGTCGGATGTAGAGTTCGAAGAGGTAGAGGAAGAGAAAAAATAAATTGGGAATTGGGTTCTTAGGTTTTGGCCATTAGGATCTGATTACCTCAGCTGAGCTTATAAAGGCTCAGTTCTCTAACAATACCCTACTAATATAGATGGAAACCCTCCTCGTGATCATGAGGAGGGTTTTTTTTGGATAAACGAGACAGGTCTACGCGATCCGGCTTCCAAAACCTGTCTGGTTTTATGAATACTTTCGATAAATGTTATTTTGATAGAATAATCTTCTGTCAATTTTTAAAATACCTAATCATTCTCCTACCTTCGTGCTTTCATTTTTTAGGGTATGCGACAGAAATTATTAAGAGACGGAGCGAGTGAGCTTACCTACGAAATCAGGGGGATTGTAAAGAAAGCTGAAGAAATCGAGGCACTGGGATATTCGATCCTTTGGGAGAATATTGGTGATCCAATACAGAAAAACCATAAGCTGCCTGAGTGGATGAAAGACATCATCGCTGGCCTGCTATATGAAGATGCTACCTATGGCTACAGTCACTCCAAAGGTGTGCTTACTACACGCAAGTTTCTTGCCGACCTCAATAACAAGCGAGGAGGCACGCAGATAGATGCGCAAGACATCACGTTCTTCAATGGATTGGGTGATGCCATCCAGAAAGTATATCAATATCTTTTGCCAACATCGAGGGTAATAGGGCCATCTCCAGCATATTCTACCCATTCTTCAGCAGAGGCCGCTCATGCCAATCACGAGCCGATTACCTACAAACTGGATCCCGACAATTCTTGGTATCCGGACATGGACGACTTACGTCAAAAAGTAAAATACAATCCAAGTATCGTTGGGATTTTGATCATCAATCCTGACAATCCTACTGGGATGGTTTATCCCAAAGCGATCTTGGAGCAGATGGTGGCTATTGCCAAAGAGTTCGACCTCTTCTTAATCTGTGACGAGATCTATATGAATATCGTTTATAATGGCGCAAAGACTTGTACGCTAGCTGAAGTGATTGGCGATGTACCAGCCATTTCCCTCAAAGGGATCTCAAAAGAATTTCCATGGCCAGGAGCTAGATGTGGATGGGCTGAATATTACAATCGCAAAGCCGATAAGGATTTTGCTAAGCTGTGTGACACTATTGATAATGCCAAGATGATAGAGGTGAGTTCTACGAAGCTTCCTCAATTGGCAATACCCCAGATTATGCAAGATGAGCGCTACTTTGACTTCATAGAAGAGACCAAAGCGAAAATCGGTCGTAGGAGTGCATACCTAAATGAAGTGTTCAAAGATGTGCCGTATGTAAAGTTCAACCAGACAAACGGGGCATTTTACAACACTATGATCTTTGAACCAGGCGCGATCAATGCCAATCAATCCCTGAAAATAGAAGACCCGAAGGTGCGCGAAAAACTGGCTGAATGGCTCACTGGTCCGAATATGACGCTGGATAAGCGATTTGTATATTATTTGCTTGCCGCAAAGAATGTGTGCATCGTGCCGATCTCTTCCTTTTCTTCAGATTTGCTTGGGTTTAGGCTCACCTTGCTAGAAGAAAACGAGGAAATCCTCAAAGAAACATTTATGCGGATCAAAGCTGGCGTGATGGAGTATTGCGAATCGGTATAAGCTTTTCCTTTAAAGTCATGCCGCAGGCATCTTGGGGCTAGTAATAAAAGGTATTAATGCCACGACTCCTGCGGAGTGACTGGTAGGAGGAAGGTGCTCCTCTGCTTTATTCTCCGAGTATGTCATGCCGTAGGCATCTTGGCTATATCATGAGAGCTCAAAGTGCCAAGACCCCTTCGGAGTGACTCTAACATAGGTAGGTTTAGTTCTCGCTTTTTCATCAAGACTTAGGCATCTTGTCAAATCAAATCAACGTGAGGTTCGCGCGAAATCTGGAGGCCATTCCATAATATCAGAATTTAGGAACCTCCAATCTGGATTTGATGAAGCAATCAATTCTACCTTCAGTTCTCTTCTCCAATCTTTGATTTCTTTTTCTCTTTCAATTGCGTGCATTGAGCTATTAAATTTTTCGAAATACAGCAATTGGTAACAGTAGTATTTCCCTGCAAAGGTTTTGTTATTACCTCGATTCAAAAAGTGCTCTACTAATCTTTGTTCGAGATCATTCGTCATACCCGTTTACAATACCGTCTTTCTTGGGTTAGTGGTTATGTATGTAAAATAATTTCCAGTTGGCATTGACGGTAAATTGTTATATCAAATCTAATAACCTTCAACTTCTTAATACTTCAGTCATGCCGTAGGCATCTCGGTCCTTTTATAATGAAGTTTTAAGCCAAGACTACTACGGAGTGACTAGTTAGCGTGAATGGTACAGTTTGGTTTTTCCTTTTCTAAAGTCATGCCGTAGGCATCTTGACATACATGCAAGAGACACTTGTTTGTTTCCTTTATAGGGTTACCAAAATATAATCAATCAAATATTACCATTTTATTGAGCTTAGTCGATAGCCCTCATTCCAAAGCCACATTATCAGCTGGAGTGGTATGGATTTCTATAGATGAAATAATTTTGGACTTCAACTTCTGAGAATACCCATAATAGCTCCAGATTAACTTGCCCTCTGGGTTGAACAAAAGGAATGCTGGAAATTTTTTCGTATTAGATTTTGTGAAGAATTCATTTCCATTATCCATAAGGATTTTTTGCTTGGTTGGAATTAAATCAAATTTAAAAACTTCTTCTTTAGACATGCTTTTGCCTCGCATTTCTCCATAGAGATAGAATTGATTGATAGCAGGCTGCTCAGAGAAATATTCAGAAAGTCCTTTTATCGACTCGATACAAGGTTTGCATTGTTCATTCCAAGTTTCTATCAACACGTACTTTGTTCCATTAACTATCGAAACAGTGTCGCTTTCATGGTTGATGAATTTGAATGACCTCAGGTCTAATTGTTTATTGATTTCTTCAGATTGATTAGAGGCGGTTTCTAATGCAAAGTTCATTTCACCTGCCTCCAATAATTCTTTGCCCGGCATTGAAAATGAGAGGGTGTAGATAAAGCAGGAGATACTGACAAAAGCTAAGAATAGGTAATTTTTTGAAATACTCGGGGTAATAAATGGAAGAGTAAAAAGTGCAAATGCCGCAAAAATTGGCATACTAAGTAGCTCGCTCCTCCAAGGTTGAATTATTAATCCACTCACTACATAGAATACAGGACCTAGAAATAATAATATCCGTTCATTAGTCTGATTGTAAAAACCACTCAACCAAATGCTCAAAACAAATGTAGCGATGAGTCCAACGAAAATGGTGTAAATGGATACTACCGCAGCATTGAGCAGAAGCATACCCCAAAACGGTACCATTAAGATTGAGATAAGAACTGCAAGAATTTTTCGCTTCATTTTGTGTTGTAAATATACTCAATCAAATATCACCGTTTTATTTCCATGCACTAGCGCCTTGCGCTGTAGGTGTAGCCAAATGGCTCGGGAAAGGACGATTTTCTCCAGATCTTTACCTTTTCTCACTAGGTCTTCCACAGTATCCTTATGACTGATTTTCACCACGTCTTGCTCCAATATAGGGCCAGCATCTAGGTCGGCTGTCAAATAATGACTTGTAGCGCCGATGAGTTTGACACCACGTTCATATGCCCGATGGTATGGTTTGGCTCCAGCGAACGCAGGAAGAAAACTATGATGGATATTGATGATTTTATTGGGGTATGCTTGAATGAAATCATCCGACAATATCTGCATTTAGCGAGCCAGTATCAAGAAATCTACCTGAAGATCGGCAAGTAGTTTCCTTTGTTCGGCTTCTATCTCGGACTTGCTACTACCTGTTATATCAAAGTAGTAAAATGGTATGTCAAAACGATCCGAAATCTCTCTGTGTAGCTCATGATTCGAAATGATCACCGGGATTTCTATCTGCCATTCTCCCGAGGCGTGTCTGGCTAGTATATCATAAAGACAATGTGGCCTTTGAAACAAACACTGCCATATTGGGCTTTTTCTCTGTAAAAAAAAGCTGCCACTCCATTGCATATTGTGTGGCTACAGCACCCGTAAAAGCCTCTGCTACTTTTTTCTTAGGGATATCAAAGCTATCAAGCTCCCATTCCACGCGCATGAAAAACATCCCGCCTACTTTATCTACATGTTCGTCAAGATCTACAATGTTTCCTTGATGCTCATAAAGAAAATTGGTGATGGTATTGATAAGGCCTTTGCGATCTTCACAATGTATCAGTGGGATGGCGTGATTTTTTAAACTCGTGACTTGCTTTCAGTTCGCGTAAAATTATAGATCATGAGCCAATGATCGTAAGAACTTCTTTTCGAATGTTGCTGTAAGTGCAAGATAACCCATCATTCGCTTTATA
>JBLIFO010000056.1:0-15163 GCA_047633875.1 Marinoscillum sp.
TGTTCAAGATCACATTTACGCCGAAATGCTTTAAGTATTTTTTGGCTCTAAGCCCAGATTTTTCACGCATTGGCGGCAGCACCTTACCTGAGCCTTCGATTAAATGAATCTTCATTTTATTGAAATCCAGCTCGGGGTAATCTTTTGGCAAAACGTGCTTTTGCAGTTCTCCAATTGCTCCCGCTAGTTCTACACCTGTTGGCCCGCCACCCACTATCACGACATTCATGTATCGTTCCAAAGCCTCCTCATCGCTACCATCTAGCTGAAGGGCATCTTCAAAATTGGATATGAGTCTAGTACGAAGCTCTATGGCATCACTCATCTCTCTCAATTTGAAAGCACTTTTTTCCAAGGCTTTATTCCCGAAAAAGTTGGTAGTGGCACCCGAAGCAATCACCAGAATATCATACTTGATAAAGCCAATATTGGTCTCAAGCTTTTTCTCATTTGCATGAATCTGCTTCACCTTGGCCATACGAAAATGAAAATTCTTGTGGTCTCTCAGAAACTCACGCAAGGGACTCGATATTTCGCCCGGAGAAAGCCCAGCTGTAGCTACCTGATAAAGTAGCGGAATAAAGGTGTGGTGATTGTGTTTATCAATCATCACGATTTGAACCTTTTCGTTACTTAGTTTTTTCACTAATTCGACACCTGCAAATCCACCTCCAATAATCACCACACGGGTAAGATCCGTCCACGGAATCCGCTCGGTAATTTTACTTTGCTTCGCTTTGGGTTTAGATATTAGTTCTTCCACTTTACTTCACCTTTTTTAATTAGATCAATACAAAAATAACTATCCTTGTCATTGATCAATGCACATCATACTACGTGTACTGTCAATAGTCGGATGAAAGAATTGAGGGTATTTTTTAACTAATTTTTCAGAATGGAATTAGACAAAAAAGTTGTCAAATCGTGGTACATGTATGACTGGGCAAATTCGGTCTACAATCTTGTCATCAATACCTCAATTTTTCCAATTTATTACACAGCAGTTACATTGAATCCCAATGGCTCTGATAAGGTAAATTTCTTTGGGTTTGATATCGTGAACTCTGTATTATATAGCTACGCGATCTCCATTTCCTATTTATTAGCAGCCATCATATTGCCAATCCTTTCGGGCATCGCAGATTATACTGGTCAAAAGAAAAAGTACCTAAGAATTTTTACCACCCTTGGATCAATAGCTTGTATGGGTATGTTTTTCTTCACTTCAGAGTCTTTGGAGTGGGGAATTCTGTGCGTGGTTATTGCCAGTCTAGGTTACAGCTCCGGGCTGGTGTTTTACGATGCATTCCTTCCGGAAATTGCCCCCTCTCATCTGACTGATAAAATCAGTGCAAAAGGATATTCCTATGGCTATGCGGGTAGCGCACTTATGTTGATAGCTAGTCTAGTCCTTATCACTTTTTACGATTCGTTCGGTTTCCCAGATAAAGGAATGGCTACACGTGTGGTGTTTTTATTAGTGGGAGTATGGTGGATCGGGTTTGCCCAAATACCATTGAAACATCTTCCCAACAATGTTTTTAATCGAAAGCCAACTGGCAAAGTGCTAATGAATGGTTACCTAGAATTGAAAAAGGTATTTATCTCGGTGAAAAAGTTACCAGATCTGAGAAAATACCTGGGCGCTTTCTTCTTCTTCAATATGGGAGTGCAAACGATCATGATACTCGCCACACTGTTTGGAACGAAAGAGTTAAAACTAGGTGCTGATCAACTAATACCTGTAATCCTCATTATCCAATTTGTTGGCATATTAGGCGCCACACTTTTTGCTAAAATCTCCGACAAGAAAGGAAATATTTTTTCTCTTCAGTTGATGATATTTATTTGGGTAGGGATTTGCGTTTTCGCATATACAGTCACCACTGTCAATCAATTCTACGTGGTTGCAGTATTGGTGGGTCTTGTAATGGGAGGTATTCAAGCCCTAGCTAGAGCTACATTTTCCAAACTCATCCCAAAAGACACTGTAGACCATGCGTCATATTTTTCTTTTTTCGATGTTACATTCCATATCAGTGTGGTATTAGGTACATTTAGCTATGGACTGATAGAGCAGCTCACAGGAAGTATGAGAAATAGCACCTTGGCTCTTGGCTCTTATTTTATCATCGGGTTCATCATCTTGTTCTTTGTGAAAATGCCCAAACCCAATCATGGAACCTCTTAAGTTACCCCCATGCGATCTTCGTCTCAAAAATGAAGAAGGCAATGAGTATGTATTCGATATTGTACGGAAGAAATATGTAGTAATGACTCCTGAGGAGTGGGTGCGACAGCATTTTGTACACCTAATGATTAACCATCTAGGTTACCCCAAAACATTGATGCGCATAGAATCAGGGCTGACTTATGCGAAATCCAACAAACGATCCGACATAACATTGATGAATCGTGATAATGGGATTTTTTTACTCGTGGAGTGCAAATCGACTGATGTCAAAATAGATCTCAAAACTGTCAATCAAGTCAGTGTTTATAACAAAACCCTTGGCGCAAAATACATTGCTGTCACAAATGGTCTCAAACATTTCATTTGGGCTTTTGATGGCGAGGAGTACCATCAAATGAAAACCTTCCCTGCTTACCCATTGATATAAAAAAAGGCGCCGAAGCGCCTTTCAAAATCATAAAACCTTCAATGTTTAAAGAAATTTCTCTACCCTAGAAAAAGGCAAATCAAAAGCCTTAGCAACTCCTTCATATACGATCTCTCCATTTACAATATTGAGACCTAGAAGTAATTCTCTATTTTCTTTAGCTGCTAGTTTCCAGCCCTTATTCGCCAATTGTATAGCATATGGCAAAGTAGCATTTGTAAGGGCAAGTGTAGATGTGTATGGTACAGCTCCTGGCATGTTAGCTACGCAGTAGTGCAAAATACCATCAATCACATAAGTTGGATCTTGGTGCGTGGTAGGCTTACAAGTTTCAATACATCCTCCTTGATCTACAGCTACATCTACTAAGACAGTTCCTGGTGCCATTTCCTTCAGCATATCTTTAGTGATCAAATGTGGCGCTTTTGCCCCTGGTATCAAAACAGCTCCTATGATCAAATCATGGGTAGAAATCAGCTCTCTAATGTTGTATTCGTTAGACATGAACGTATTAACGTTTGCTGGCATGATATCATCCAGATATCTCAATCTTGGAAGACTTACGTCCATAATGGTAACGTCAGCACCCATACCTGCTGCCATTTTAGCCGCGTTGGTTCCTACTACTCCACCTCCAAGAATTAAAACTTTAGCAGGTCGTACGCCAGGGACTCCACCAAGAAGTATTCCTCTACCACCCATGGGCTTCTCAAGATATTTCGCTCCTTCTTGAATAGACATTCTTCCGGCTACCTCTGACATTGGAACCAATAAAGGCAAAGATCTGTCTGGTTTTTCTACTGTTTCATACGCCAAACAAACAGAACCACTAGCCATCATTGCTTTAGTAAGGGGCTCATACGATGCAAAGTGGAAATAGGTAAATAACAATTGATCCTTCTTGATGAGTTTGTATTCTGGCTCAATTGGTTCTTTCACCTTGATAATCATCTCAGCGATAGCGTAAGTCTCTTCAATCGTAGTAAGCATTGTAGCTCCAGCTGATTCGTACATTTCGTCAGTGAATCCACTACCTTCACCAGCTGTGGATTGCACATAGACTTTATGTCCATGCTTAGAGAGCTCTATTACTCCAGCAGGAGTCAAGGCTACTCTGTTTTCGTTATTCTTGATCTCCTTAGGTACGCCGATTATCATAATTAATGTCTTTTATGGGTATTAATGAGCACAAAGATAAAGGTCGGTTTTCAGATTAATTTATAGTGATGAAAATTCGATACAAGCGAGAACCACTCAGAAATAATACCATAGATAATTCTGTGATAGATTGAATTTTTAAAATTAATTACTCAATAAACCGCTTCTATTTAACAGGCAGAACAATATTCTATGGGTTCTCCTAAATTTTTTCATCCCAATTTTGTAAATTTGACAACTTTTTGCTTTCGAAAAAAAATCTCCCTTCCCAATGAGCACAACGAAAACAAGTACTGATATCAAGCTTAACAAAGTAGATATTCTCGCCGATTACGCCTTGGCAGTAGAAAGCCGTGAGGATAGTCTTATCGGACGTAAGGAAGTTTTCATGGGGAAGGCGAAATTCGGAATATTTGGTGACGGAAAAGAACTCGCTCAGATAGCGAAAGCTAAGTTTTTTCAGAACGGAGATTGGAGGTCTGGCTATTACAGAGATCAAACATTCGTGATGGCCATCGGCCAAGTAACTTCACAGCAATTCTTCGCACAACTATATGCTCACACGGATGTAGAGGCTGAGCCAGCATCTGCAGGCAGAATGATGAATGGGCATTTCGGCACACGCTCAGTAAATGCAAAAGGCGAGTGGAGTACTTTGACTGACATGAAGAATAGCAGCTCTGATATCTCCCCTACTGCTGCTCAAATGCCAAGATTAGTTGGATTAGGCTGGGCAAGCAAGCTCTACAGAAACAATCCTGGATTAACAGATTTTAAAGATTTCTCGATAGATGGAAATGAAGTTGCCTTTGGTACTATTGGTAATGCAAGTACTTCTGAAGGACATTTTTTCGAAGCAATGAATGCGGCAGGTGTCCTGCAAATCCCTGTGGTGATGTCAGTATGGGATGATGGATATGGGATTTCTGTTCCACAAAAATACCATACAACTAAAGAATCTATTTCAGAAGCCATGGCTGGCTTTCAGCGTACTTCAGAGAAAGCCGGTATTGAGATTTTTAAAGTAAAAGGTTGGGACTACCCAGCACTGATTGAGACATACAAGAAAGCCGTCAATCTTGCTAGACAACAACACATACCTTGTTTGGTACATGTCGAAGAGCTTACTCAGCCACAAGGACACTCTACATCTGGTTCGCACGAGCGTTACAAACCCAAGGAGAGACTTGAGTGGGAAAAGAATCATGATTGCATTCTTATTATGAGACAATGGATGCTTGAGGAATCCATTGCCACTGAAGAAGAGTTACTCAATATTGAAAAAACTGCTAAAGCTAAATCTAAAAAAGCTCGAGAGAATGCTTGGAAAGATTATTCTCAAAATCTGAAGGATGATATAAATACAGCGTTGGAACTTATAAGCCGCGTAGCACTAAACTCTCCCAACAATAAGATCATCCAAAATATCAAGAATGAACTGAGAGGCACACTCAATGCAATGAAGGCGGATATCTTGAGAGCCGTAAGAAAAACCTTGCGATATCTTCGAGAAGAAAACTCACCAGAAAAGCTAAAACTGCAAAAATGGCTTAGTGAAAAACAGGCTCAGTATGCAGATGAATACAACTCTCACTTATATAGTGAATCTGAGCATTCACCACTAGAGGTTGCAAGTGTACCTCCTGTATATAATGATGAATCTGGTCTAGTAGATGGTCGTGAAGTGGTACAAGCATGCTTTGACTCGTTGTTTGCCCGAGACCCTCGTGTCATCGCTTTTGGAGAAGATGTAGGACGTATTGGTGATGTGAACCAAGGTTTTGCTGGCCTACAAGAAAAGTATGGAGAAATACGAATTACTGATACTGGAATCCGCGAGCTAAGCATTATTGGACAAGGTATCGGTACTGCATTAAGGGGATTAAGACCAATAGCTGAAATTCAATATCTAGATTATCTGATCTATGCACTCCAAACACTTTCGGACGACCTAGCAAGCTTACATTACCGAATGAAAGGCGGCCAAAAAGCTCCACTCATTATCAGAACACGCGGACATAGGCTTGAAGGAGTATGGCATAGCGGATCCCCTATGGGCATGATTATCAATTCCCTACGTGGCATTCATGTACTCGTGCCAAGGAATATGACGCAAGCTGCAGGCTTTTACAATACCCTTATTGATGGAGATGATCCAGCCATCGTTATTGAATCTTTGAATGGCTATCGTCTAAAAGAAAAAATGCCGAGCAACATTGCCGATATGAGAGTGCCTTTAGGCTTTCCTGAAATTCTAAGAGATGGTACAGATATCACTTTGGTGACCTATGGCTCTATGTGTAGAATGGTGATGGAAACTGCTTTGCAGCTGAATGAATTCGGGATCTCTTGTGAAGTGATAGATGTTCAGACACTTTTACCCTTCGATCGTCCAAAAACTATCGTTGAGTCACTCAAAAAGACAGGTAAAATTGCATTCATCGATGAGGACGTACCAGGTGGTGCCTCAGCATTTATGATGCAGAATGTATTGGAGAGAGATAAAGGTTTCCAATTTCTAGACTCACAACCAATTACTATCACAGGCCAAGAGCACAGACCTGCCTACGGAACGGACGGTGACTATTTTTCTAAACCAAGTACGGAAGATATATTCGAAAGAGTTTATGCCATCATGCATGAATACAACCCGCAAGATTATCCAGCGATATTATAATAGTTAATTCACTTCCACTGTGATTTGCGGCAAAGTGACATCTGGGCTTACTATTATGTTACTTTTGTTCAAATCTCGATCATATGCGTAGAATGTAAGCCTGAAAGTGTCAAGCTTTAGTATCGTAGGAAATCCTGCAGAGAGCATCGCATAAGTAATGGTGCCATTCAACGACTTCCCAAGACTTCCCTGATCAAAAATTGGAATACGTCCATCAAAATCCACAACTGCGCAGTTGGCATTGGCAAATGAAGATGCAAAATCTATCTCAGTGTATTGACCTTGCCGCTTTCGCTCAAAAGTGATGTGAAGGTTATTGTGATACTCGTTCTTTTCTATGAAAAATGTATCGATTGGTCCATTTTGATAGCTACCTATTTGATACTGGCTACAATTGTAAATAGGTCTATTATCGTCCTCACTATATACTAAAGATGCCCCACGAGGATCAACAAGATAAAATGGTGGGACAACATTTGGGTCAGAATAGGTCACCAAACTATCCCTAAAATCTATTATTAAATTATATGGATGATAAGGTCTGTAAGTCTCAGTGGCTTCCAAGCCAATATCCCCATCACCATCCTCAAAATCAAATCTCAATACCAATGAATCCGCACCTTGAGATGAATCATGGAACTTTAAATCATTAAAAGATATTTTGGGAGTATCAGAAAATTCAGGAGGCGTAATACAGCCAGTCACCACTAGTGTGATTAAAAATAAGGATATTTGAATCTTAAAATTATTCATTGTTTTCAAAGACAAAACTATTCTTTCTTTCCCTTATTGCAGGCCTCTAGATGTTTGATTACGATAAATTCAAAAATGAAATATTTCAAATTGACAATTCCTCTTTTGAATTCTATGCATTAGGTGTTTTTAGGTATCAATATAATTTGAATCCAATATATCAAGCTTACTGCAATCAATTTGGCAAACAACCAAGTAACGTAAGATGTATCAATGAAATTCCATTTCTGCCAATAGAATTTTTCAAAACTCATAAGGTCACTTCTGGGAGTTGGAATCCACAAAAAATATTTAAGAGCAGCGGAACTACTATGAGTACAAGAAGTTTACATTTTGTTAAAGAACTTGAATTTTATCATCAAGTAGCTAAAGCAACATTTGAAGCGAACTATGGTCCACTTCAGAATATTGAAATAGCTGCATTGCTGCCCTCTTATCAAGAGCAAGGTGAATCCTCACTGATAAGTATGATTGATCATTTCATGCTGTTCAGTAAGCCACAAAGCAGGTATTATCTCAACGAAAAGGAATTACTCAGATCTCAACTTAGTCAAACTCAAAATAAGGTGTTTTTAATAGGTGTTTCATATGCTATTTTAGATCTTATGGAGGAATCACCTATTAGTGCTGATCATTTAACTATTATGGAAACTGGGGGCATGAAGGGCAAGAGAAAGGAAATGATTCGGGAGGAATTACATGAAATTATCTGTGCTAAAAGTGGAGTACAATCTGTTCATTCAGAATATGGAATGACAGAGCTTACTTCTCAAGCTTACTTCAAAGGAGAATCTTTCCAATTTCCCAATTGGGTTAAGGTTTTGGTAAGAGATATTAATGATCCCCTTTCATTCCAATCTGAAAATAAAACTGGCGGAATCAATATAATAGATTTAGCAAACATTGATACATGTTCCTTCATAGAAACTAAAGATCTTGGCCAATTAAGCAAGGACGGAACTTTTCAAGTGCTCGGCAGGTTCGACAATTCGGATATTAGAGGCTGCAATCTTTTACTATGAAAACTAAACAATAAGCAACCTTTTTTTTGTTTAGAACCTAATAAATGATACTTTTGACGAGGTAACCCCTATAGACTGCTCTAAATTAAGTAGAAATTAAGCCGCTCATGAAATTAAAAATCGCAATCATTGCTCTTATAGTTATAGGTTTTTCGGCATGTACTCAAAAAACATGTCCGACTTATGCTACAGTAGATCAACCTACCGAAGAAGTAGCTAAAGTTTAACTTCTACTAGATCTCTACGTACTTCTTAACGTCTTCTACTGTAATCTCATCAGAAGACATTATCAATAGTCTTTCGACTATGTTTCGGAGTTCTCGTATATTTCCAGTCCACTTATAACCCTTTAGAAGTTCCATAGCTTTTGAATTTATTGCTTTTACTGCACTCCCGTATTCTTCGGCTATCTGATTCAAAAAGTGATCGACGAGTATTGGAATATCGCTACTCCTATCTCGCAATGCTGGCACCTGAATAATCATCACACTCAAACGATGAAAAAGGTCTTCTCTAAACCGACCTGCCTCTATCTCTTCACGCAAATTCTTATTGGTTGCAGCCAATACTCGAACATCAACTTTAATACTCTTTTCTCCCCCAACTCTTGTGACCTGATTCTCTTGAAGCGCACGCAGGACTTTTGCTTGTGCCGAAAGGCTCATATCACCAATCTCATCAAGAAATAATGTGCCTCCTTCAGCTTGTTCAAATTTCCCTATTCGCTGCTTATGTGCTGAGGTGAAAGAACCCTTCTCGTGACCAAAAAGCTCACTTTCTATCAACTCTGAAGGTATTGCAGCACAGTTTACCTCCACCAATTGTCCGTGAGAGCGATTGCTCTTTTCATGCAACCATCGAGCTACTAATTCTTTACCTGTACCATTTTCACCTGTGATTAACACTCTAGCATCAGTAGGTGCTACCTTCTCAATAGTATTCTTGATTTCAGAGATTGAAGGACTTTCACCAATAATATCGTATTTCTTGTTGATTTTCTTCCTTAATCTCTTTGTCTCCGTTTTTAAAGTAGAAGTATTCAGCGCATTTCTTACAGTAAGCAACAGTCTATTCAGATCAGGTGGCTTCTGTATGAAATCATAAGCACCCTTTTTGGTAGCATTCACTGCCGACTCTATAGTACCATGAGCAGATACCATTATGAATGGAGTATCTATTTCATTTTCCACAGCCCTATCTAGTAATTCTAAGCCATCTAGTTTAGGCATTTGAATATCACAAAGAATAACATCATAGGCATTCTTTTGGAGCATCTCCCATGCTGCTTCACCGTCTGGAGCCAGACTTACCTCATAAGATTCATCTTCTAGAATGTCTTTCAAAGCTTGACGAATGACTTTCTCATCGTCAACTATTAAAATGTGTGGCATGAATTCATTTTAGGATAAAAAAAAGCAAGTCTGTAAGCCGGGTTCTGTACTTTGGAGTAATCCCCAAAGCGCTCATCATCTATCTAGCCTTGACATCACTGTCAAAGTCTATCAGCCCACCCATTCCGCATATGGACGAGCAGTCCTTAAAGCGGAACCTATTTGGCCTTTCAGCCCGCAAGGTTTACCATGCGTCCTTACTCACGTAAGAACCGGTGAGCTCTTACCTCACCTTTTCACCTTTTCCTAAAGAGTTTCCTCTAGAGGTAGTTTGTTTTCTGTGGCCCTGTCTGTAGCACTATCATCGCTAATAATACCCCTTCCTGTTAGGAAGTGCGGTGCTCTGTGCTGCCCGGACTTTCCTTACTCAATAAATTGAGTACGATGAGCCGACTTGCTCCACAAAAGTACGATAAATCAATTGATATCTTTCCCTGTTATTCTATTCTCCCATTCATCAGCTGTCTCAGCTACTTCACGAATCATTTCATCGATGAGTCCTTCATCTGCATAATCCAAAAAAATCGAAGTATCAACTTTCAAATATCCATCTTCTACAATGAAATTAGTATGGACAAAATCTTTACTCGCTTCAAGAATAGATGGGTAGTCGATATGATGCGTGATTTCACAAACTTTAGAAGTTACTTGAACCGCTTTGCGGTTGTACATATCATGATCTATTACCCGCGCAATTACTGTTTGGAAACGCTCATCCTTCAAAGGAACAACAAAGATGGAAAGGTTATCATCATACTCATGATACTCTCCTCCCGTCTTCTCGGAAAATTTCTTACTGAATGCTTTAAAATCCATAGTGCTAAAAAGTTATCGAAATATACAAATTTTTATACGCTAAAGTACAGCCTCTTTATAGGTTTCTATTGCTCTTAGACGAACAGTTTTATGATCAACCATTGGTTTTGGATATTCTGGGGTGTCCAACTCTGGAATCCACTTTCTTATATACTTTAAATGAGGATCAAATTTCTCTTGCTGACTGGTCGGATTAAATACCCGAAAGTACGGCTGAGCATCAGTTCCAGTACCTGCAGCCCATTGCCATCCGCCATTGTTACTGCTCAATTCAAAATCCAATAATTTTTCTGCAAAGTAATGTTCTCCCCACCTCCAGTCAATCAGCAAATGCTTGGTAAGAAAACTAGCAACTACCATCCTGACCCTGTTGTGCATGAAACCGGTTGAATTCAGCTCGCGCATTCCTGCATCCACGATTGGATAACCTGTTTTGCCCTGACACCACCTTTGAAATTGTTTTTCATCATTTATCCATTTGATCCCATCGTACTTTGGCTTAAAGGCTGACTGAACTACCTGCGGATAGTGTGCGAGTATCATCATGTAAAATTCCCTCCAAATCAGTTCACTTAGCCATGTGTCGGATAGACCTCTTGCTCTTTCAACGACACTTCTAATACTCAATGTCCCGAATCGTAAATGAATTCCAATTTTTGATGTCCCATCAATAGCTGGGAAGTTTCTTTGAGCATCGTATTGTTTTATAGTTGAGGAATCGATGCTTGTATTGGGGAAAGCAATAGAAGAACGAGAAAATCCAATATCCTCCAAGCTTGGAATCTCAAAATTCAAAACATACAACCCTTCTAACTTATTTTCAGATGGAAATCGATCAATATTGTTCTGAGACAACTTCTCTAGCCATTTGTTTTTGTAGGGGGTGAATACCTTGTATGGTGCACCTTGATCATTAAAAATTTCACCCTCTTCAAATATGACGTGATCTTTAAAAGTGAAGAATTCAACACCTCTTTCAGCTAGCATTTTTTTCACCTGATCATCGCGGAGTTTGGCATATGGCTCATAGTCTCTATTTGTGTAAACAGAAACTACCTCAAGCTTTTGAAGTAATTCACTAAAGACTGAAATTGGCTTACCTTTTAATACGGTAAGAGAAGAGTTGTGCTTACCATAATGATCATTTAAGCGAGTAATCTGATCATGAATAAAGGTAACACGGGCATCATCTTTGGCACTAAGGTCGTCCAATATCTCCTCGTCAAAAATAAAGATTGGAATTACTGGAAAATCGGATGTTAGTGCATAAAACAATCCAGGATTATCCTCTATACGGAGGTCCCTCCTATGCCAGAAAATATTAACTTTTTGCATTTCTTTGGAACTAGTAGAATAACCAATTGTTCAATTCAATGAGCGCTCCTTTGTCACGTCTTTAGGTTTGCTCTTTATGGCTTCCTCTCTTGTTTTAGTGAGAAGTTCTTTAAAGTCATCAAATGACTTTACGTATTGAAAGCTTAGCCCTGACTCTCTTTGTAGCTGATTCGCAATCTCCTCTGTTTGGCTAAAAGCCTTAATCCTAAGATGCCCATCCGGTGTGAGCAAATATCTAACAGCCCAGTCGCCCAAATAAGCACTTGTAGTTTGTGTTTGGGTGTTGTCTTGCGGTATCGCGCCTCCACCGCTTACACGTAGCCTTCCATCAAGGAATGTATATGCCAATCGCAATTGAAAGGTATTGAAGGCATTCTGATCAAGCGATGTGAGGTCCATATCTATTTCAAGATTTTCATCTACTTGACTTATGAAATAAGAAAGCTGATTTGATAAGAATTCGCTAATACTTCCCTGTAAGGCAGTACCACCTACGCTAAAACTCGATCTTGGAGAAAATTTTCGAAGAATAAGTAGACTAAAGACTTGACGTTTCAGCTCTTGTTCATCGTTATTAATATTGTAAAGAGACGTCCTTACATTAGATGTTGGGGATGATTGGGTCTCTTCTATTGAAATATTAAAATTAATACTTGGTGCAAGCATTTCTCCAGTGAGATTAAGTGATACAAGTATTGGGTATTTCTGCTGAATACCTTCACCTTCTGTAGTGCCATTAAAGTCATCAAAAGAAGCTAATTGTCTATAGGTTGCCTTCATGTCTAATATGCCCGCATATGGATCTCCATACCATGAGATGCGACTTCCTGGCACTACGTTGAATTCTTTATTGATACCAATCGCAGGAATAGTAAAATTGTAACCCCCTTCAGTGATATTGAGATCACCAAAAAGTTCAAACTCACCATTTGTATCAAGTGAAAGACTCAAATTACCCTCTCCACGTCCACGAATAATATCACCTGTACGTATATCGAATATCAATTCCACATAAGCATCTGGTGTTACATCCAATTCAAAATTCAAAGTAATACCTGAAATGCTTTCTTTAATAATCTGGTTGATGTCTAATGTATTGGTAGTGTCTGCAAAGTCAACAAATGTGATGTATTCCTTTTGAGACACCTCCGTATCATTTGATAATGGGATAAAAAATCTTGTTCCTCTCTCGGTGGTAGCCTTTGCATTGATTACCAAGTCATTAACTGGTCCAGTAACAGTAATATCACCTGTTGCATATGCAGATCCATAGTATAAATTATTATCAATGAAGGTGGTATTAAGAAAGTGGAAATTGTTAGCAGCTATTTTTAAGTCTGTACGGAAATTTTTCAGACCACTATGAAATATCGAACCATTAAGGGAAGCACGATTATTGTTCCTGTCAAACAGTTTGACACCAACAAAATCAATCGAGTTCGTGGTGAAACTTATGTCACCATCAAAATTGTATGTAGTTCCCAAATAATCAAATCTAAAAGATCCATTGGTCAACTTGCTTGAGCCTATCAGTTTAGGTGAGTTGAGAGATCCATTTACACGAAGATCCCCGGTTGCAAATCCTTTCATATCAGAAAATAGTCCTGCAAGAAGTGGATCTAATAATTCCAAATTAGCTTCCTCAAAATGAACCTCAATATCCAGTTGATCTTTTATCTCAAAAGGAGAATAAATACCATTGAGGGAAATCGTATTGACTGACGCTCTATTGACATTTAGATTAATTTCCATTCCTTTACGCTCTGCATCCCACGATGTGCTTCCTGAAATATCCCCAACATCAAACCCATCCAGATTGAATCCAGCTATATCGAAATCACTTTCCAGAATGATCGGTTCGTCTACGGCTTCACGATTAACAATTATGGATGCATTCACTATTCCTTCAAGATGTATTGGCAAAACCGTACTTAAAGTTCGGATATGAAAATCATTAAAGAGTAAATCCAGATTCATCTCAGTGACAGGTGAATAAATCCCTTTGAGTCTTATCGATTGTTCGTTTTGATAAAGCTCCATACGATCAAATAATAGAATATCTCGCTGGTAGGTTATTTTATTGAAAGGATTGAATAGCCATCGCTCATCAAAAGCAATAAGTCTAGAGGGGAGAAAATTAAACGTAAGCTTGTCATCATAGAGATTCAACTCGCCATTCAAATAAAGTGAACTGTTTGTTTCAGGCTGAGACAAACGGGTATTAAGACTGATCTTCTTATTGAACCAAACTGCTTCTATTGATAAATCTTCTGTGGATGTGCCTTTATACCATTGCTTTTCAGAACTGATAAAACCAGAAGCAATTATACCTGCACTGTCTATAGCCTTGGAAAAGTTGAAATCTAAGAGGTTTTTACTTAGGCCAAATCCTTTAATATTCAAAGAATCAAATTCACCAAATATGGCAAGAGTAGCATTACGACGCTGGTAGAAGGTGCCTTCTATTGTTTCATTAGGACTTATGTAAAAATCATCGCCAAAAATCCATTTGCCGTATTTTCTGACATCATATAATTCAATCAGAAAATCTACTGAGTATCTATTCTCTGTTTGTTCAGACTTAGATTGTACTATCATAGCTTCATCATTTGGATCAAAATAAGATCGCAACTCCGCTGCTATTTTAGTTATATCACTAAATATCCGAGAGAATAAGAAATTGCCTTGAAGTTCTATTTTAGCCTCTGCAAGCTCCAAAATTACTACTCTTCGCTCATTCTGAATTTTCGAAGCAACTCTTATAGAATCTATTATAACAGTACGATTTCCATATATTATATTCAAATCAACCATCCTAACAGAGCCGACTATACTATCCAAAGCAAGTCCTGTCAAATCCGCAGAAACACTACCGCTCAATGCAAGTGTATCTGAGCTGAATCCAAGCGCAAAAAGATTTAAAGTATCAATTTCACCCGATATTTTAATCAACTCTGACTGCTCATTTAAATCAATACTGCCTTCCAAATCAAGTTTACAATTCGGGTCTTTGATGGAAAGAAATCCATTAAAAAATTCGGCAGCAAAATCACCTCGAGTGTGAATTGACTGATAGCGATATTGCAAGATTTCGGATTGCTTCAAATTGGCATCCAAGAAAAATTCTGCATTCTTGACACGAGTGCCTTGCCCTTTGATAGTGCCGTCTAAACTTACCTGCCCAACTTCAGATCGATTGAGCAATTGTCCCAATTCAAATCGGTCCAAAACAAGTCTTCCGGAGTATTTCGCATCATCAATTCCATTTTTAAACTTTAGGTTCAAATCAGATTTTACATTACCCAATTTGGTCGTGAATGCTGCAGTGGCTACAAAGTCATTTAGGAACCCTGAAAAACGCCCTCGGATATCAACCTCACCAAACCTATA
>JBLIFO010000057.1:0-14819 GCA_047633875.1 Marinoscillum sp.
GATCTGAGCTCAGATGAAATGAATGATGTCTTTGAAATGTAAAATTCTACCATTTGGTATGCTTTGAATTAAAAGACCCACTTTCAATATACTTGAAATCCATACTGAGTAGATCCGAAAAATCCTCACCACATTCCATCATGTCCTCATCATTATCTTCATAATACCAATTAACCTCCACCTCTGTACCAAGCGCGGACATTGCCTTTATCCTTTTCAATATATCATATATGCATTTTGCAGAGCTCGTGTTAAACATGGTCATTTTAAAGTTGGCTTGAAAGCTTCCAATACTTTGATCGAAAGTCCCCAAAGCTTTCATCAATGGCTCAAAGAATGCTTGACTATAGTCAGGACTTGAGCGCCCACAAAGTGTTAGAATACCTTTATTTGAATCAAACTGAATCTCAGGGGTAACATTTGTTTTTTGTATGTAAAGCATATTGATTTAACTGGTAACTAAATTTATAGTACTGAACAGAACGTTAAATTGAAATTTACCTAAACATCCTGCATGATCGGTTTTACTTATTTCAAAAGTTAATCAAATATCCAATTCAATCTCTGGATATTTGCTTTTTAAACGTTCCTCTAGAAAGCAACTTTAATAATTTCAATCATGGATTAACTATGTCCATCGGTTAAAAAATGAATATGACCCTGGGTATTTAATCTAGAAAATTAACTTAACTTAAATCGACTGACTTTTTGGTGAAGATCTTCAGCAACTCTTGTTAAGTCTTGGCTCTTTCGACCATAACTTTCCATCCCTGCTGATAATTCGGTTGCCGAACTAGCAACTTCTTCAGTACCAGCAGCAGTTTGCTCAGCGATAACCACGACCGATTCTGTGATTTTCACAACGTTAGTGATAGACTCAATCTGCTGATGAACTCGCTTTCTTATTTCCTCAGACATAAGGAGAGTTTTGGACGAAGAATCGATGATCTCATTGAATGCCTCTGAAGCATATTTAGTAGCATCCTCACCACTCTCCACACTAGCTTTCATCATTTCAATAGCTGATCCTGCTGTAGAAACATCTGTTTTCACATCTACAACCAGCTGCTCTATTTCCTTAGCTGACTTGCGGGAATCCTCTGCCAATTTTCTAATTTCTTCAGCCACAACAGCAAATCCTCTCCCTGCATCTCCGGCTTGCGCCGCTTCGATTGCTGCATTTAGTGCCAATAGATTCGTTTGCGAAGCAATTTCAGTGATAACAGTAAGGGCTGAAGATATTTCATTAGATCGCTTTTTTAGAACCTGGATACTATCGTAAGTATTGCTGGAAAATGCTGAAATATCTCTCATACTAAAGCCAACCTTTTTCACAAGCGTAAGACCTTTCTGGCTGTTGTCTACACCGCCTTGAGCGGCAGTATTTATACTCTCTGCTTGGTCGCCCATTTCATTGGATGACCTAAGAATTCGCTCTACTAAATTAGAGGATTCGTCTACTTTCACTACTTGATTTTGCGCCCCATTACTCATTTCTGAAATAGAAGAAGCAATCTCTCGTGTGTTCAAAGTCATCTCTTCATTGACGCCAAGCATTTCTATGGCTGACTCAGCCACAATGCTTGCTCCGTTTATGATGTCAAGAAGCAGCTGGCTGATACTGTCGAGTGCTATATTGAGATTGGTAGCAAGAATTCGTACATCACCTTCAGCCTGACCTTCATACCTCAAGGTAAAGTCACCTTGCGCCATTGCATTAACCACCTTGTTTACTTCATTAAATGGCTCAGAAACAGACTCCAACAATCTATTGACAGACAAACTAAGATCACTCCATGCTCCTTCATTCCAATCAGTTTTCATACGAGCTGAGGTTAACTCACCACTATCTCCCGCTTGAGAAATGACGTGATTCACCTCCTGGACAACTGATGAAAGATTTTCTCTCATACGAATCAATGAATATCCCAACATGTCTCTATCACTGGAGACGATAAAATTATGGTCGAGATTTCCTTTGCCAACCTGCTCCGCAAATAGAGACTTTTTGACAAGCTCTTCAAGAAGCGTATTTGCAGATTCTGCCAAAGCACCGAGCTCATCTTTTGAGGCGACCTTCATTTTATTAGTTTCGTCAAGATCTCCAAGCGCCAATTTTTTCAGTAATTCACTGGATGCTTCCAACGATTTAGCAATGGCCGCCGCTATTCTATAAGTGATCAAAATCAAAATAATCAAGCCAATGATGGCAACAATTAAGGTAATAGTAAATGCTCTTGTGATTGGTTTGGTGATTTCCTTTAGAGGAATTTCTAATCCTACAGCCCAAGGAAACTCAGATGTCCCAATGTGAATTGGAGCAAATGCCAAAAGCACTTCTTCTCCTCCAAAATAATCGTCATGTGAAGTGAAAGAAATAGATTCCCCATTAACAATGACAGATTTAATATCAACACCCGAGTGCAGAAAGAGTGCAAGGGAATCAATATTAGAATTGGCAAGGGTAGGATCTTGATGGGAAATAATCGTTCCTTGATTAGATACCAGAAATGCAAAGCCTCTATCAAAAAAATCAATTTTGGACATGCCTTTGAAATCTTCCAAGAACATATCCGTTCCAATAAGTCCTCCAAAGCGACCATCTATCATGATAGGAGCAGCAGGCGAAACGCCCAAAAGCAACTCGTCAGATTTGCCTCCGTATGCTGCGAATTTGTAAGGTTCACCTATTATTTCACCAGGACTAGCTTTAATCTCTGTGTATAGACCAGAAGGAGGATCTCCATCAGTATTCGCTATACGAATGTGCTCATTGATAGCATCTCCATCTAGGTAGTAGGTGGCTCGTTCTCGTCCGTAAGGTTTGTCCCACTTCGGGTCCAAGGTCCACAATTCAAAGCTCATCCACACAGCTTCGTACTTCGGATTTGACTTTAGCACCTCTATCATTATTGTCTTTCTAACTTCATTGCGCTGCTTCTCCGGTAAAGGAAGCGCTGCTTTCATTGCTGAAGCCATAGATCTGGCTACAGCGATATCTTCATTCAAAACAGTTTCTATATCCTTTGCTTTTTGAAGTGCTGCGGTGTTTACCAATTTCCACCCTTCCTCAATGGCTTGTTGTCGCAAATTGTAGTTAATAAAGCCGAGAGTAATCACATATGTGAGTACCATGATGCCCACAATAAAAAGCATCATTCGTTTTCTTATAGAAAAATCAAAAATCATAGTTGAATTGGTAGCATTGGTAGCATTGGGAAATAGCTTCTGACTAATAAAGAAAACTATTTTTAATCAGAATAACACCTAATTTCGATTACCCCGCATATAAGTAGGATAAGCAGGGAATACTCCCGTTAAATTAGGTTGAAATATCTGGAGATTGCTCAATTGACTGACACAAACGCTGATACCACACTTCTCCAAATTTCCTAATCAAAGGATCCTTGAGAAACTTATAAACTGGAACAGACAACTTGTCGCCCAATTCGCAGGCTGGTGCACAGATATGCCATCTGTCGTAGTTCAAAGCCAAAAAATCATGAAGCTTGGCTATTCGGATGGGATAAAGATGACAAGAAATAGGCTTTTGAATAGCAGTCTTACCATCGCGCCAAGCTTGCTCAATGCTACACTTTAATATCTTTCTTTCGTCATAAAAGGCAAACGCACATTCCTTATTGTCGATAGTAGTAGTGCTAAAGTCACCTTCATCGTCTAGCAGATATGCTCCCTGCTCCTGCAATACTTTCTTGGCGTCATCAGACAGATATGGCAATACATATTGAATGACTTCTTCCATGTCTGCTAGCTCGTCCTGCTCCAGAGGCGCACCAAGATCACCTTCTACACAACACGCACCCTTGCAGCGATCCAAATCACATACAAAGAATTGTTCTTTGACATCATCGGAGATTAAAGTCTGATCTATTTGTATCATGGAGTAGTTGTTGGCTCAAAGTTAGACGGGTCTGGAAATGAATTTGAATTATTATTAAAAAGAATTAAACCTAATTCGGAATCAATCGTACTTAGCTTCAATATGTGTGTAGATACATTTAAATTCATAAAACAAGAAAATCACCGATGTTACAAGCAATTATATTTTCCATCATTTCACAACTAGGCTCAGTAGAAGGCACTAATACCACTTATACTGTAGATGCCGAAAGAAGCAAAGTAGAGTGGTTAGCCAAAAAAGTAACTGGTCAACACAATGGCGAAGTTTCCTTAAAAGAAGGTTCATTTGACTTCACTGAAGGCAAACTTACTGGAGGTACTTTCACTATAGACATGACTGGTATTACCGTACTTGATCTTAGTGGTGGATCAAAAGCCAAATTGCAAGGTCACTTGAATAGTGACGATTTTTTCGGAGTTACAACTTATCCAACTGCATTATTCAAAATCACCAAAGCCGTCCCTCAAGGACCAGGTAAATACAAAGTAGTTGGTGACATTACTATAAAAGGAAAGACCGAAGAGATTCAGTTTCCAGCTTCTTTAGAAGAAAAAAATGGTACAGTAACTGGCACTGCAACATTGATCATTGATAGGACTAAATTTGATATCAGATATGGTTCTGGAAGCTTTTTTGATGATTTGGGTGACAAAACCATCTACGATGAATTTGATCTTACGGTTAAAATAGTAGCGACGAAATAAGTCATCAATAAAGAGATGTCACAAAGTCCTGACTTTTCAGTCAGGACTTTTTTTATGCTCAAAAATGCTTCCAGCCTTGTGCCGTGAGTGTTATCGTATTGCCGGATCTGGTAACCATGACTTTGCCTTTGTCTGCCGCATGCATATAGCCAATGGTCTGGATGGCATCATGATTCTTGATCTTCTCAAAGTCCTCTTGACCGATAGTGAATAGCAATTCATAATCTTCGCCACCATTGAGTGCACAGGTGTTTGGGTCTATACCAAACTCTGCTGCGGTTTCGTATGTCTGTTTATCGATTGGCAGTTTATCTTCAAAGACAGCCACGCCAAGGTTGCTAGCTTTGCAGATATGAAAAAGTTCTGAGGCCAACCCATCAGAAATATCTATCATGGCAGTAGGCACTATGCCCAATGACTTAAACTCATGGATGATATCCATACGCGCATCTGGTCGCAATTGCCGTCCCACCACGTAATCATACTTATCCAATTGAGGCTGCATTTCAGGATTTACCAGATATTCTTGCTTTTCCCTTTCCAATACCTGAAGACCTATATATGCGCCCCCCAGATCCCCTGTGACACATACAATATCATTTTCTTTCGCCCCAGAGCGGTAGGCTATTTTTTCCTTCTTACAAGTGCCCATCACAGTGATGGAAATCATCAAACCAGAAGTAGAAGAAGTAGTGTCCCCTCCTACAAGATCAACGTGATATGCAGCGCAAGCCGCTTTAATGCCCTCATAAAGCGTCTCAACGGCCTCAACAGAAAAACGATTGCTAAGCGCGAGACTTACCGTGATTTGCCTAGGTGTTCCATTCATAGCTGCAATGTCAGAGACATTAACCGCCACAGCTTTGAAACCAAGATGTTGCAAGGGTATGTAGCTCAGGTCAAAATGCACACCTTCTAAGAGCATATCAGTAGAAAGCAACACATATTCCTCTCCACTCTCAAATACGGAAGCATCATCACCAATTCCTTTGATGGTCGCTTTTTGATATTGCTCCACATCAGCGGCAATTTTCTCTATCAAACCAAACTCGCCTAGTTCGCCGATTTCTGTTCTCTTCACTTCACTCATATGCTCCTACTTTTACTATTTATTTTTTATTTCTTGACAAAGCTCCACCAATACACCATTGGTGCTTTTTGGGTGGAGAAAGCAGATCAACTTATTGTCAGCACCTGCTTTTGGTTCTTTATTGATCAGCTCAAAACCCTTTTTGGACAATCTATCCATCTCGGCAAAGATGTCATCCACCTCAAATGCAATGTGATGAATGCCTTCACCCTTTTTATTCAAATACTTAGCAATGGCACTGTCCTCATTATCAGCCGCCAAAAGTTCTATTTTGTTGGGGCCTATTTTAAAAAAAGTAGTGGTTACCTCTTCTGAATCAACCTTTTCTGACTTATAGGATTCCTCATCAAAGAGTTTAGCAAAAAGCTCATTGGCCTTGTCTAGTTCCTTTACCGCTATGCCAATGTGCTCTATCCTGATCATGTTCTGTTGATTATGTATTAATTTTGCAAAAATGAAGAAACTTTTCGGGGAACCGAAGGGTTTTGAGTGTTGATACATTTTTAGATTCTGAGGCTTCCAGATAAGCTAGATCAAAGAATCAATACGATCAAAGCATTAAACCAATTAGAGAACATGATTAACGTAACAGATAAAGCAAAAGATAGAATATTCGCACTTAGATCAGAGGAAGGTCATTCTGCCGAGCATAACATTCGTGTGGCTGTGAAAGGTGGAGGTTGCTCTGGACTTATGTATGATTTGCTTTTCGATCAGGATTTGACGGCTAGTGACGAGATATTTGAAGATAAAGGCGTCAAAGTCATCGTTGATAAGAAAAGCATGCTCTACTTACTAGGCACTACATTGGACTTTTCTGACGGACTCAACGGTAAAGGATTTCAATTCATCAATCCGAACGCCTCACGCACTTGCGGATGTGGTGAGAGTTTCTCCGTATAACTCAAAAAATATTTTAAGACCTTGAAAGCCATCCCATCGGGTTGGCTTTTTTATTTTACATTAAATAGTGCTTATTATTGTTAGATCAATAACCATCTAACCAAACTTTTATGAAACTGAAATTATTAACCATTTTAACCATCCTAGCCCTCTACTCTTGCGGTGGTGGACAGCAAGCTGCTAGCGAAACAACCGCAGAACAGGAAGCGATAGTACTAGATTCGATTTCTACTGCAATAGACGAGGCAAAAACGGAATTAAAAACGGAAACTGACGAGACCGTAGAAGAAATAGACGAACTCCTAAAAGACATTTGATCATGAAAAACTTACTAAGCGTAATTATCTGCGCCATCTTCCTAATTGGAGGAAGCACAGCTTTTGCTCAAGAAAAAGGCAGTAAGGAAAAGGGCAAAGAGAAAATGGAGCAAGCCAAGGAAAAGCTCAAGAAAGTAGGCAAGGAAGTCAAAGAAGGAACGGAAGAAGCCTTTGACGATATCGATGAAATAGCCGAAGAGGTTAGTGAAGAAGTAGCGGAAATCGCCGAAGAAGCCAATGAGAAAATCAAGGGAGAAAAAGGAGAAAAGAAGGAAAAGAATAAGGAAGAGGACTCCAAAGGCAACGCCTATGGTAAAAGCAAGGGTGAAATGAGCGGCAAAGGATTTGGTGTGCTGAGATCAGAGGAAGCCAAGGCAAAAGCCACCGCTAAAAAGCAGGAGCTAGATGCAGAGATTTCTGAGAGCCAAAGCAAAATCGCCATGAGCGAGGAAAAGATCGTCTCTGCAAAAGAGAAATTAGCGAAGCAAAAAGAATCCGGTGAACTGTCAGACGAGGAAGCCAGTAAGAAAGATGTTGCCATAGCTGCCGCAGAAGCCAAACTAGCTGAGCTAAAGGCGAAAGTGAAAAGTAAAAAAGAAGAACTTGAAAAGGACGGTGAGTAAGAGGATGATAAAGGGTGATGAAGAGTAATCTATACTCCTAATTTCAAAATCTATGAGCCAGCGCATCGCGTTGGCTTTTTTTATGTTTTAATTCTTTAATGTCAGCTCTTATGCAAAGAATCTGCTGTTTCTATTTTTATCAACCTGTCGCTTAACAAAGCTCCGAGATCATCGCATCCAAGCCAATAACCTCAATATTGTCATCTATTCGGTGGCTGTTTAGACCGTTAATTGAAAGTGACACTTTAAATTAACGGTGATAAATTCAGCTCAATACTCAATAAAACGGCCTCAATTTCTGAGAAAAGTGATTTTTTAGAGCTTGAACCAGCCAACCGATAATATCTAATTCCCTTTCACTTGTTTATCCACCAGCACCGAAGTAATCTCATTCAGTCGATCGACCTTAGATTGAAAATCTCCCTTTAGTTGGTCGCGGATGTTTTTGAGTTGATCGAGGAGTTCTGGTGTGCTTTCGGGTAGGATCTCTTCTAGCATTTGGCGAAAGCGCTTCGCAAAGGTTGGTGATTTACCATTTGTGCTGATTCCTATCTTTAAGTCTCCCTTCTTTACCGTGGAACCTAGGTAGAAATCACACAAATGAGGCGTATCGGCCACATTGGTAAGTAAACGGCGCTTTTTAGCTTTGGCCTTCAGCCGAACATGAAGCTCGGGATCATCAGTAGCCAAGATGAGCAAGTCTGCATCTCGCAGGTCCCATACACGCACTTTGCGCACACGCTTCTCTATGAATTCGGACCGCTCCACAATTTCCAGCAGCTCAGGCAAAAAGTAAGGTGCAATGATCTTGATCCGCGCATTGGGATCATTCTTCAGTAAAGCCTCTACTTTCTCCAAACCCACATTTCCTCCTCCGACAACCACTGTCTGTATCTGGTGAAGCTTTAAGAATACTGGAAAAAGTACGTTCCCGTCTGTCTTTACTTTTTCGCTCATGCTACTTCGCTTTTAGCAGCCTTCCACCATTCATTTACTTGCTGATCGTTGCTGGCTTGGGCTGCACCTTCCCCAAAGATAAGCAAGGCAGGCGCCTCAGGTTTTCGCTCCGAAGCGATCGATACGATATCGCTCACCCGACCTTTGATCACATCGCCATCTGCATGCGAGCCTTTGCTTATGATCGCAACAGGGAGGTCTGCTCTACCGTGCGCTCGGTACGCATCAGCTATTAAGTCCAACTTGCCCAAGCCCATAAAAAATAGGGTAGTCGGAGACCACTCCGCCGCTTTCGTAACATCCTCACTCAGCGTACCCTCACTGGTAGTGGCTGTCACTACGGTAAAACTTTGATTGACACCTCTTGTAGTCAGTGGAATACCGAAATATCCAGGCAACATCACGCTGCTCACGCCGATCACTACATCCACTTCTATCCCATGCCTTTCGGCGAAAGCCTTTTCCTCACTACCTCTTGCAAACACGAATGGGTCGCCACCTTTCAGCCTTACCACATGGCCCATTTCCTGAGCATACTGCACGATCAATTGATTGATCGTATCCTGCGAAACGCTTGATTTTCCTGCCCTTTTCCCAACAGGAATATGAATTGCATTCGGTGCGTGGCTAAGCATTTCCGGATCAACCAATGCGTCATAGAGCACCACATCGGCCTTTTGCAAGGCCTTCATGCCTTTGATAGTCAGCAAATCAGGATCTCCTGGCCCTGCACCTACTAATGTTACTTTTGGAATCTTACTCATCTCTTAAGCTTTATAGAATTCGTTAATGACCAATTTATCTGCGGCTTCCTTGTTTCTATAGTTTGTCACAAACTCAAAAAAGGAAGCAGCCTCTTTGAGATACTTTTTGGCGAAATCCTCTGACGGCTCATTTTGATTGATTTGCTCCACCAAGTCAGGAAACGACTCAATACCTTTTAATTTACCCTGATCCACAATCACCGATTGAAAATCATCAATGATCCCACGGTGGGTATTGCACTGCACATCCTCAGCTAGCAAAATAGCCTTGGCGCCAATCACCAAAGTATTGTAGCTGTAATAGATCGAGTCCGCCCATCGACTTTCGTCAAAAGTCAGGTGTGCATTGGTAAGTCGATCTTTAGCGTCATTGACGATAGTGCCCACCAAATCAAGCATCACACCAGCACATTCTCCTACACCAATTTCAGGGACAAAATCAGCTACTTTGCCCCAGTCTTGATAATACTCATCACCTAGTTCTTTCACATTGCCGAGGTGCTTGAGCAGATCGTAGAAATAAATTTTCCCTTGTCTGCGCACATAGGCATTGAAGTATTCGCCTTCCTGCGCATTTTCTTCATAGTTGTTGAGCAAGATGCGAACCGTCTCAGGGATCAATTTGGTAGGTACCTTGATCACCTTATCGGCAATGCGTCCCGTTCCGTCAGGATCTACACCACCACCAAGCACCACCTGCATAGCTGGAGCTACTTTAGAGCCATTCTTGATACTACTTCCGTGAAAACCAATATTGGCGACCATGTGCTGACCACATGAGTTCATACAGCCACTGATTTTAATTTTGATCAAAGTCTCGTCCACTAGGTGTGGAAATTCATCACGGATCAAATCTTCGAGAATCAAAGCCAAAGCTGTGCTATTGGTAACGCCAAGATTGCAAGTATCCGTTCCCGGGCAAGCCGTAACATCAGCAAGCGTGTCAAAACCCGGTGCAGCAAAGCCAAGTGATTTTAACTCTGTATAAACCGCTGGAATGTTTTCAAGACGGATAAACTTTAGCAACAATCCTTGATTGAGAGTGAAACGGATATCATCATTAGCATACTTCCGCACGATATCGGAAAGCTTCCGTGCCTCTGGCGACTTGATGTCTCCTAATGGAATCCGTACTTTCACAGCATAATATCCCAACTGCTTTTGCTCCACTACATTGGTTCTAAACCATGTCTGGTAAGCCTCATCTTCAACAAAATCCTGTGCTGAGTAGACAACTTCAATCGGCAAAGCGTTCGGCACTTTTGTGGTGTCTATTTTAAACGACTTTACTTTTAGTGACTTTTGCTCATCTGTGACAAGCTTCAGGAATCCGTCTAGGCCGATACCTTTATTCGGTTCGATCAAAAACTTCAATCTTGCTTTGTGTCGTCTTTCGCGCTCTCCATATCGATCAAATACACGTAAGCCTGCTTCTATGAAAGGAATCAATTGATCTTCTGGGAGAAAATCAAAAGCTTTGATGCCCATAAAAGCTTGTGCACCCAATCCTCCTCCCACGATTACTTCAAAGCCTCTTTCGCCGTTTTCCACTTTTGGGATGAACCCAAAGTCATGGATATAAGTAAAAGCAGAATCTGCCTTGGAAGACGAAAAAGCCATCTTGATCTTACGGCCCATCTCTTGGCAGATAGGATTTCGGAGGAAATACTCGAATACGCCCTGCGCATATGGCGACACATCAAATGGTTCTTCAGGATCAATCCCTGCAAATGGCGATGCGGTCACATTGCGAACCGTGTTGCCGCAGGCTTCCTTGGTGGTGACTCCCACTTCCTCCAGAGATTCCCAAATCTTGGGTGAATCCTCCAATTTCACATAGTGCAATTGAATATTTTGACGAGTAGTCAGGTGGAGATTGCTATTAGTGTATTGCTCAGCAAGGTCTGCAACTCGCTCTAACTGATTGGCTGTAATTTTGCCGAAAGGCAACTTCAAGCGAAGCATTTGTACGCCCTGCTGACGCTGGCCATATACTCCCCTTGCCAGACGGAAAGCCTTGAATCTTTCCTCTGGAATCACGCCTAGCTTGAAGTCTTGGATCTTCCGCTGTAGTTCTTGAATGTCAGCTTTCGCTTCTTTGGTAATTGTGCTCATTTCTTAAAATATTGGATATAAAAAAAGCCCTAGAGGTTTTCTGGGCTTGCTTGGTACAATGATGAATGAATATGATTGTAAAGTCTCGCGCCAGATTTATGCTATACAGCACATGCAACATGAGCAGCACGCCTTACAGTTGTTGAAAAAAATTGAGAATAGAGAAGTCATAGTTGTTGTATGATAAAAGTGGTTATTGAAATAAGTAGGATGAATTACTTACAGCAACAACAGCACACGCAACAAGCGACTTGTGATGATTCTCTTAAGATGTTTGTTTGAATGTTAGCTTTCATTTTCAATCAATTCATATTCTCCCAAAATGGGGATCAGGAATTAGCACCTTAAACTTTGCTTTTAGGTTGCTAGCGCTTCAAAGAGCCTGTCTCTCCACGCTTCTGTATAAATCAATTATTGCTAATTGATTCCCAAAGGTTAATCAGATATTTGAAACAAAAAAATGAAGTGACTGAAAAACCTTAGATTATTTCTAAATATTTCATATTTCCAAATTAACCCCTTTGTTTTTGTGAAAATGCCATTGATTAGATGGGGAGAATAAACTTTAAACCAAAAAGCCCCATGAATTTCTATCCATGGGGCTTTGATTAATTTGAAATTGCTTCTAATCTAGTCCGTGCAATTCCTCAAGGCTGCACATACAGATAAACAACATCGTCAGTCTGCTCTTGCTCGCCCTTCCATTCTAAGAATGCAGTAGCTACAGCCTGAGGATGACCTTTGTCCAAAGACGACAGAGTATCGCTCAATTTTCTAGATTTAAAGCGTTTTCCGAAATCATTGATTTGATCTGTCAAACCATCTGAATGAACGAAAAAGGCTTCTTCGTTTTCAAGCTGAACTGTCCTAGATCTGATAAACTTGATAACTTTCTCAGGCTCGAATGATGAAGTTTTGGTCTTTGATTTTTTGACCTTATCACCTAGCAAATAAAATGGCATCCCATTACTACTATACTTCAAGAGCTTTTTCTTGCGGTCTATTTTAATGACCATAATCTCACATCCTATCCCATAACCACTATTTACATCCAGCAGCTGGATATCATTGAGTCCCTCGTGTAAAGCCTTGATCAATAAATGCGGATCCATCGTTGGGTCAAAAACTTGATTGAGAATTGACATAACGCTTACCGAACCCAGCGCTCCTTCTACAGAGTGGCCAGTACAGTCACCTACGACAATCCAATCATGCTGAGGATTATTCCTAAACCAATAAAAATCGCCACCAACAGTATCTTTTGGATTGTAAAAGAGCTGATGCTTCTTGTACTGACTTAACCCTTTGGTGATGTTCGGAAATAGTAAGTTTTGGATTCTTCTAGCGGACTGAAGTTTGAGTCTATCCTGATCAGAATCTTGAAGAAACTTATTGGATTTGATATCCTCTAGAAGGTACTTAATATAAAAGTGTAGCGTGGCAAAATTGTCATCCGCACACAAAATGAACAACCACTTACCTTCCTCTAGTTTGATGAAATAAAGAAATTTTTCATCTTGATATTGATTGACAAAAAAGTTGATTTTCTTCTCAGGGTCCAAACTTAAGAAATACAACCGCATGACCAAGCCTTCCAAATCTTCCTGATTTACATCACTTGCATGCACAAAATCCTGAAGCTCACCATCTACGATGATACCAACATCTAGGATGTTATTAAAATTTGATTTTAGTGTATTAATGAATTGCTGATTATTCATAAAGTGATGCTATTGCTAGTTCTAATGATGGTTTGATTGACTCAAAAGTTCGGGTTGCCAATGCCTTATTTGGATTTTGCTCATCTACAAAAATGGAGACAAAATGCAGGTTGTTTACAAAGAAGATGACGATTGATCCCTTCTCGGTATTGATGTAGTTGAATGTTGTTTTGAAGTTCTCATCTACAGACATCATGGGTATGTCTTTGTACAATTCTAGGAAGTCGGTATGCTCACCCACTGATTCCTCAGTTGGCAGATCCATGCTGAAAAACATAGCTCCTTTGGCGGTACTGTATTTTTCCAAAAGATGACTTAAAACTTCTTGAATTTTATTCATGTGATTATTTCTTCTTTTGTTCTAGAGACAAACGATTTGGAAGATTGTTTAAAAATAAAGACTCGAATCTTATTGAAAAATTAAAAACTAAATCGCCATTTATATGTTGATACATTAAATCACTCATTAACCACATTTTTTATAATAATGGAAAACTTAGGCTTCAGCGAAATTTTTATTAACCAATACGCTACTGGTTATGCGAATGAGGGAAAAAAGACAATTGCATGCGTGATCACCAAGGATTACATTCCTATCTCAAAATTTAAAGAATTATTCGAAATGCTCAGTTTCGAGATATTAGAAGGTGATTTTGACAAATTTGTATTTGACAAAACACAACTCAGAACCTTTCACCAACCATCCATGAAATGGTATTTCACAGAGTGGAAAACCGAAATGTTCAAGCACGGATTGTACAAACATTTCAAGGTATTGCCAGAGCTTGACTATTTCAGAAAAGCAGTAGAGGCAGCTCGTAAGCCGTTGCTGGCTCAGTACCCGAAAGAGATGCTAGCTAAGTTGAGAATCGAGTACTTCGAAACAGTGAAAGAAGCTGTAGAAGCAGAGTGATTATGGATTTTTACATAAAATCTTCTAAGACAAGTCCGAGCGTACATGTGAATACAAGCGAGGGTTTCATTTTCATAAAAGGAAAATCTGTCCCTGAGAGCTCAGTTCATTTTTACTTCCCTATCATTGACAAACTAAAAGTGCTGATCAAAAAGGATCAGCACATCACCTTGGAGTTCGATTTGGAATACTTTAATACAAGCTCCTCTAAATGTATTTTTGATTTGATCAGGGCAGTAAAGCGAAGAACCAAGAACCTTCAAGTCAATTGGTACTACGAAGAATTTGATACTGATATGATGGAAACAGGTGAGGACTTCTCAGATGCGCTGATGGTTCCCTTTAACTTTCTTGCTTCTGTACCGGAAGAATATCGGACAAGTAGTTGAGGTAAGCAAGCACTATTAAACAATTAAAAGATCCTAATAAGCCCTACCCTAAGCGCCTTTCATAAAATTCATAAAGGGTCTATTCACCACGCTGTTATCTCAAATGGTAGGATAGTTGCCAGTGAAACACTAATTACCAATATAATCTGGGCAAGATTTGTGTCGGCACTCTATTGTCTGGCAGATCACTTCCAGTTCTGCCGTCATTCGGTTGGACATTTGATTTTCGAGTCTATTAATCGTCCTAAATATTTACCTTTATAATTATTAAGCATTATAATACTCCCCGTAAATAGGACCACTCACTAAGGTTGATTTTTAACAATTAACTTAGAAGAGAACAATGAAAAAAACGAGAAGGAAATTCAGTAGCGAATTCAAAGCCAAAGTAGCCATTGAGG
>JBLIFO010000058.1:0-14624 GCA_047633875.1 Marinoscillum sp.
GTCCGTCAATATCTATTGAATCGCCATACCTCCCCAATCCAAAATGTTCTATGACGTGAAGGCATGACACAGAGTCGGTATAGTCTATCCACTTTTTATCATTACTCATCAAATCAGCTTGAATAAAAGTGATATTAGGAACCTGTGCAGAAGACTCTCTTATATCAAGTACTTCAATATTTCTGTATGAAGCCACATGAGTAACAAAGCCATCCGTACGAGAGCCAATGTCGACATGCTTCACAGGGGTATTCTTGAAAATCTTCTGAGCAACCACTAAATCTTGATGAAAATAATGACCCGATAAATTCCCGCTGGTGTCATTTTTATCTTTGAAATATGGGATGGGCACACCAAATTTCACTGAACCGCCTGTTTTTTTATTTTGCTTTTTAAGTTTTGTATAATCGCTCCAAACCCACGGGATCCCAGCAAGATTGGTGACCAGCTGTTCGGGGTAGAATCCAAAGTAATGAAGTATAAAGAGCACCCCCTTGCGTACTTTCTTTAGCATAGCTTACGTTTAATCAATCGTAAATTTAGGAATTATGAATTGCAATAACTGAGTGAAGCGAAAAGTTGTGGAGTATTCTAAAATCAATTTTTTATTGTAGGTCCTGATTAGATAGTATTGCTCATGTTTATTCTGAATCTATGAAAAAGTCATTGGTCATATTCACACATGGAGGTGGTAGACTAGCCAATCAAATAATTAATCATGCACACCTGATTGCATGTCAGGAGACTAATAAGGAGAGCATTGAGGTGATTAATCTAGGGATGGGGCCTTTCAATGGATTGTTTGAAGCTATGTTAGCTAATGGTATTCCCACTATGCCTAGGGAGCTTAAGCGAATGAGTAATTTCAGGAAATTGATTGCCAAGATAGTTGAACCTAGAGATTATCGGATGTCTTTATTTAATCAAGTCCTCAGGTTTATTCATATGGTTGCATTGCTTTTACCATGGCTACAAAGTGTCAAGATCGGCAGTGCACCTGGCTATTTAGCATTTTTGCCCGGTAAGACATTTAAAAAAATGGACTTGGGAGATGAAGAAACCTTGACACTTCTTCAGAATAGAAGAATAACGCTGATTGCGGGGTGGCCAATTCGAAGCTGGGACTTGTTCAAATTGCATCAAAGAAGTATCAGAGAAGCTTTTAGAATAAAGCAGGAATATGCGCAAAATGCGGTACGGTATATATCTGAGATTCGCTCAAAACATGATCTTGTTATAGGTATTCTCATGCGTCAAGACGATTACCGAACTTGGGTAGGAGGTAAGTATTTTTTTGAAAATGAAATTTACCATCGTTGGATGAAAGAAATCGAAGGCATTTTCTCCAACGAGAGTGTAGCTTTCGTAATTGCCTCAGATGAAAAAAAGAATCTTGAGGACTTCAGTCAAGTGACAGCCTATCTATGTACAGGTCAGGCTGTGGGCTCGTCTCATTTTATTGAAAGCATGGCAGAACTCTCTTTGTGTGATTATGTGATGACTCCTCCAAGCACTTTTGGTGTTTGGGCGGGGTTCATGGGAGATGTCCCTGTGATTCCACTTTGCGCTAAAGATCAAAAACTTGATAAGTCACAATTTTTGAATAATCATATCTTTGGGTGCCTAGATCACCAGGATATGTCTATTTCTGTGAAGTAAAGTCTATTAGAAACCGCAAATTATCAATAATAAAGAAGCCAAAATTGAAGCAATTAATCAAAAAATTTATACCTGAGTCCATTCAGGTCTTAATTTTTAACTATCTCAATAGTCGAGATTACAGGAAATGGATAAGTGGGGGTAAGCCCTTTCCGCCACCCAATATTGTTAAGCAAAAGATGGTTGTAGAATTCGCTAATTCTCACGGGACACATGCTTTGGTAGAGACGGGCACTTATCTAGGCAATATGATTTTTGCGCAAAAAAAGAACTTTAAAGAAATATACTCTATTGAATTGGCGGAGATTTTCTACAAGCTGGGGGTCAAACGCTTTAAGAATCATAAGCACATATCCATCGTACTTGGGAACAGTGCTGAGCGCTTACCTGAGATAATTAATCGGGCTCACGGAAAAATTCTTTTTTGGCTAGATGGTCATTACTCTGGTGGAGATACAGCGGATAGCGCATGCCCAGTAATGGATGAGTTGGAGGCTATTATGAATGACAGAAGGAGCCACGTGATCCTTATAGATGATGCTAGGTGTTTTGGGGAAAGTGACTACCCAAGTATAGAAGAAATCACTTCTTATGTACGCGATCACAGTCAAGAATTCGATCTATCTATTCAGGATGACGTAATCAGGATCGTCTACCAGAAATAACCCAGCGAAGAGTACTATCAATAATCATATTAACATGAATTGAAATTCGCATGACATACGCCAATAGTGTGAATATCAGCGTGGTAATAGTAGAGCGATAGAATATATCAAAATAAGAATTGTCCAGCTTTGGCAGATAAAGCGCTATCAAGAGAACTATCCCAGAGAGCGGTAAAATCAGAAAGTGCTTTATATTGTATGGTACCAAACCTATTTGTTTATAAATCAATATTTGCCGAACGACTTGAGTAAGAGAAGTAGCACCGAGCGTGCCGATAGCGGATCCTATTATTCCATATACAGGGATCAATACAAGGTTTAGTGCAATCATGATAATCGCGCCAGATATTGATATGAATAGGTTCCATTTGTAGAAATCTGAGAAAGTGATAAGCTCTGAGGTCATTCCACCAAACATAGCAAAAACTCGTGCGACCACAATTATGACTATCACCCAATAACCTTCTATATATATTTCTCCTTTAGGTATGATGTTAAATAATCCATCAAGGTTGGTCACTATGCCAATCGCCACAAGGGCACCAATGAGGCCAAGATTCAATGAAGATAATTGGTAGTTTGCCCTAAGACCGTCTTTGTCATTATCATTAAAAAGTTGAGAGAACACTGGCGATAGGATTTGTGCCATTGCACGCCTTGGCAGTTCAATCACCGTTGCGATAAACACAGAAATTGTTAAGATGGCGTTGGCAGCTAGACCCAAGTATGAAGCCGTGATTAGGTAGCTCACATTCGTAAGTATAGAAGCACTTGTGGTCACAAGAAAAACGTATCCTCCGTAGGTGAACATCTTCCTAATCCAAACCTTTGGTAATTTTATAAATGAGGTGTCAAACCTGACATTATAAAATATGCCGATATAAAGAAATATTATTACGGTGGCAATTATGTAAGTCATTCCTAACCATAAGACTAGCATGGGGAAGGTCATAAAACCAAAACCATACAGGGCAATAAGGCCAGTGCTTGCAAGCCTGAGTACAACTTCCTGAATGAAATTGGTAAAAATAATTTGATGCCTAGACCACAAGAATGCGATGAAATAATTAAAGAGACTTTGCGATAAGAATATCACCACAGTCACATAGAGATAGTCATTGTAAAGACTGGATTTCTCTGCGTAAAACGTTTCTATAGGCTGTCTAAAAAGGAAAACCAAGGAAGAAAAGAATAGCCCACCAAGAAAGATTATCACCAATTGAAAGCTTATAATCTGATTACTCAACTTTGGATTATCCTTGAATTCAGGAAAGTACTTCGTGTAAACACCGTTCATTCCAATTAGGGCAAGAGGAATCAGAATCATTCCATTGGATTGGACCAACCGTACCAGACCATAGCGTTCCACATCTAAAAAGTATGGAAAGAGAATCAATGAGTTGATATAACCAACCGAGATACCCACATAAGTAATTAAGGAGGCCCAAAAACTCTGACGAATGACTATTCCCATTGGAGGATAAAAACTTTAAGAACCAGAGACGAAGGATGTAATGATATATCGATCATTATGTTCACACAAAAGTGGCCATTTTAAAGAAATGAATTTTAACATCGTCAATAAAATATGGATTATTAGCTTTGGTCTCTCGAATGATCAATTTTAATGATCATAAGTATTATAAAGGTCAACACATCTTCATGAAGGTAGCAATAATCACAGGGTCCGCTGGACTCATAGGTAGTGAATCACTGAAGTTTTTCTCATCTCGCTTCGACAAAGTAATAGGTATAGACAATGACATGCGTAAGTACTTTTTTGGTGAAGATGCCTCTGTGGCCTGGAATAGAGACAGTCTTCAATCTTCTATTTCCAATTACATACATCATGATGCGGATATTCGGGATGTTAGTAGTCTGGAAGCAATATTTAAGCAATATGGATCCCAAATAGCCCTCGTTGTGCACACTGCTGCACAACCCAGTCATGACTGGGCAGCCAAAGAGCCATTTACAGATTTCACTATCAATGCCAATGGCACCCTAAATCTATTGGAGCTTACGAGACAACATAGCCCAGAGGCGGTTTTTATATTTACTTCTACAAACAAAGTTTATGGAGATACACCAAATTTCCTCCCTTTAGTAGAACAAGAAACACGTTGGGAAATTGAAGGTTCTCATGCGTATCATCAAAATGGTATAGATGAGCAGATGTCTATTGACCATTCCAAGCATTCTATTTTTGGAGCGTCAAAAGTTGCTGCAGATGTACTAGTGCAGGAATATGGTAGATATTTTGGTATGAATACTGGCGTTTTTCGTGGAGGATGTTTGACCGGCCCGAGTCATTCAGGTGCACAATTGCATGGTTTTTTAGCTTACCTCATGAAATGTGCGATCTCAGAGACGCATTATACCATCTTCGGATATAAAGGAAAACAGGTAAGAGACAATATTCACAGTTCTGATCTTGTGAATATGTTTGATCATTTCTATCAAAACCCAAGACCAGGGGAGGTTTATAATGCTGGAGGAGGCCGATTTAGCAATTGCTCTGTTCTTGAAGCTATACAGCTTTGTGAAGAAATCACAGGTAATCAATTCCACTATTCGCTTTCTGATCAAAATAGATCTGGAGATCATATTTGGTACATTTCTGATCTTTCTAAATTCAAAAGCCACTATCCAAGTTGGACATGGAAGCATGATTTGAAAGACACATTAACTGAGATGTTTGAGTCAATGCGTCAACGAGTGAAAAAGTAAATTTTGTCAATTAAAAAACCACAACTTAACGGCCATTCCGAATACGATGACAATCAGAATCAATCGAATCCATTTGTCATCTTTGCCTACAGACCATCGGCTGGCAATCCAACCTCCAGCTGAATTCCCAGCGGCGAGGGTTAGTCCATAATCCCAACGAATCTGGTCTTCCCACCAGAAGATCCCTAGCGCGACCAACGTGTAACATACGATCACAAATGATTTGATACTATTGGTCTTTGCCATATTGAATCCATGTATGCCTGTAAGTGTGGCAATGATCAAAAATCCAACGCCTGCCTGAATAAATCCTCCATAGAGGCCGACCAAGAAAAAAGTACCAATAGAAAATATTTTGCGTTTTGTCGATAGCAATTCTTCAGCCCCATTCTTAGCTAGATAAGGTTTCAAAACTGTCAGAACCATTACTACTACCATCACCACAGCGAGTATTTTATTGAAGACATCATTGCGAATATCCATGGCATAATATGCCCCAATGACACATCCAATTACTGCTGTAATACTCGCATAAATGGCATATGGGAATACAAATACGCCTTTACTTTTAAAGCCTCCTGCTGCTACTAGACTTTGAAGTAATATTCCAATTCTATTGGTGGCATTGGCAGCACTAGACGGCAAACCCATAAAAATCAGCAATGGAAGGGTAATCAAAGAACCACCCCCTGCTAGTGTATTGATCACTCCGGTCAATAAGCCAACCACAATAAGTATGAGCCCTTCTAAAAGCGTCATAACTCTAGTTCCATTTCAGTACTGGAGCATTCAAGTAGGTCAGGGCACAATTCCAAAAGTTCTAATTGAGTATAGCCAAGTAAAGGGTGTGCTTCATTCGGCGCAATTTCCACCATTGGCATCAGCGTAAATCGCCGCATTTGGATTCCAGGGTGCGGAATAATGAGCGTTTCATCATTTATAACATGATTGTCATAATAGAGGATGTCTATATCAATAATCCTTTCACCCCATTTTTTGATTCGCTCGCGACCCATGCGTTTTTCTATTTCTAGGCATACTTCTAGGAGCTGATGAGGATCTAAAATGGTATCTACACGCAGTATCATGTTGAGGAAACTGCCTTGATCAGTGTCTCCCCAAGGAGCAGACTCATATATTTTGGAGTAATCCACGATGAGCACAGGATAGGATTCAAGAAGTAATTTGGCTTGGTTGAGATTTGCTAACCGATCGCCGAGATTGGTGCCTAAAAGCAGAAATATTCCTTTCATCAAATGAGCTAAACTATTTGTGGCTTCAACCGTCTTTAAGTGACTGTCTACTTACTTTTGTAAAATAATAGGATAAAATACATAACATGGCATTTCTGCGCAATCTATTGGCCACCATTCTTGGCCTTTTTATTTTTCTCTTTTTAATCATCATCCTACTTGGAAGCATAGCTGGATCAACGGAAACTGTTCCAGACGTAGCTTCTAATTCGATCTTACATCTCAATCTTTCTGGCGTCATTGCTGAGCAGTCAGTTGACGACCCTTTTCAGGAGGTTTTTGGGGGACAAAATCCTTTGAGTTTATTGGATATGCTTGCCGCAATCAATGAAGCTAAATCTGACGATCGAATTCGAGGAATTTATTTGGCCCCACTGTATGCATCTACAGGATATTCCAGCTTGCAGGAGATTCGTGATGCCCTTATTGATTTCAAATCATCAGGAAAGTTCGTCCATGCTTATGGTACCTATCTTTCAGAGGGCGACTATTACCTTGTTTCTGTTGCGGATTCGATATATCTCAATCCTGAAGGAGATTTGGAATTCAATGGCTTGACTGCCAATGTTACATTTTTCAAAGGGTTGTTTGACAAACTGGAGATAGAGCCAGAGATTTTCAGAGTGGGTCAATTTAAAAGTTTCGTAGAGCCTTTTACACGTACTTCAATGAGTGATGAAAATCGCTTACAAATGACTGAATTACTTGGATCACTTTACAATGTCTATCTGGAAAACGTATCGAAATCAAGAAATATACCCTCAGAGGAACTAGCAAAGATTTCATCCAAAATGTTGGTGCAATTGCCACAAGATGCAGTTGATTATGGATTGATTACCAAAGTGGCATATGAGGATGAAATGATGGATTTGCTGCGTCAAGAGATGAATATCGGAAAAGGTGAGGATCTAAAGCTCATGCCGATTGATAAGTACATTCAGGCTGTAAGTGGTGGCAATTATTCTGCAAATAAGATAGCTGTCATTGTCGCTAGTGGTGATATAGTGATGGGAGAAGTAGATGATGCTGTTGGTAGTGATCAATTTGCAGATGAAATCAGAAAGGCGAGGGAAAGTAGTTCTGTAAAGGCTATAGTTCTTCGTGTCAATTCGCCAGGCGGTGGGGTTACCGCTTCAGAAATTATCTGGAGAGAGATCATGCTTACAAAAGGAGTGAAGCCAATCATAGCATCTATGTCCAATGTGGCAGCATCTGGAGGATATATCATAGCCATGGCCTGCGATACCATCATAGCTCAACCAAATACCATTACCGGTTCCATCGGTATTTTCGGTATGATGTTTAATATTGGAGACTTCCTTGAGAATAAGCTAGGCATTACAAATGAAACTGTAAACACTGGAGAGTTTTCTGATATGATGACTGTCACGCGTACCCTGACACAACAAGAGCGAGATATTATGCAGCGGCGTATAGAGGCTGGATATGAGACATTTGTCACAAAAGCTGCCGAAGCAAGATCGATGGATGTGGAGGAGTTGAAAAAACATGCTGGTGGTCGCGTATGGTCAGGTGTTCAAGCGCAGGAACGCGGATTGGTAGATATCCTTGGCTCGTTTGACGATGCGGTAAATCTAGCCGCAGAGAAAGCTGGTGTGGCTGATGATTTTCGGATAAGCTTTTACCCAAAGAAGAAGCAATTTTTAGAAAAAATAATAACAGACCTGAGTGAGGCTAAAGCTCAAATGTTTGGGTTTGAATCAAAGGCCCTTTCGCCTTACCTCAAGGCAATAAAAGAATTGGAACATCTCAATGGGATACAGGCAAGATTGCCAGGAAATCTTGAGATAAAGTAGTATTCAACTTTGGCAAAGCGCCTAAGCGTATTATCTTTCAAAAAAATATAAAAACGAGTTGCATGAGAAACGACTGGACAAAAGCGGAAATCAAGGAAATATTTGAAAAGCCAATATTGGAGCTAATCTACGAGGCAGCTACTGTTCATCGCGAGCATAGTGACCCTTCCGAAGTTCAAGTTTGCACTTTGCTATCCATTAAAACGGGCGGTTGTCCAGAAGACTGCTCTTACTGTCCGCAGGCTGCTCGCTATCACACAGATGTGAAGGTTCAGAAGCTGCTAGATGTGGATGTGGTGATGAAGCAAGCCATCAAAGCAAAAGAAAACGGAAGTACTCGGTTTTGTATGGGCGCGGCTTGGAGAGAAGTGCGTGACAACCGTGACTTTGACAAAGTAATAGAAATGGTATCTGGTGTGAATTCACTGGATATGGAAGTTTGCTGTACGCTAGGAATGCTCACTCCTGAGCAGGCTCAAAAACTAAAAGACGCAGGACTTTATGCATACAATCATAACCTAGATACTTCTGAGGAGCATTATGATGAGATCATCAGCACACGTACTTATGATGACCGACTCGATACCATCAACAATGTAAGAAAAGCTTCTATCTCCGTTTGCTCAGGTGGGATCATCGGCATGGGTGAAACCAATGACGACCGTATAGGTATGCTGCATACGCTCTCCACAATGGAAGAACATCCAGAATCAGTACCAGTGAATGCTTTAGTTCCTGTTGCAGGTACGCCTCTTGAGAATCAACCTAAAGTGTCTGTTTGGGACATGGTGCGTATGATTGCTACGGCGCGCATTATCATGCCGAGAGCAATGGTGAGATTATCAGCAGGCAGGGTGAGAATGACAGTAGAAGAGCAAGCGCTTTGCTTTTTGGCTGGAGCCAATTCTATTTTCGCTGGTGACGAGCTTTTGACCACTCCAAACCCAGATGTAGATCAGGACAAGGCTATGTTCCAAACACTTAATCTAAAGCCCAGAGCATCTTTCAAAGGAGCAGCAGCTGAGAAATACTTGGTTTAAGGCTTTCTATTTAATCGCTTTCGTTCGATTGAGGTTGATAAGCACAGCGCTGATAAGCACGACGATCATTCCAATGAATTGAAGTTGGCCGAGTTGCTCATTAGCTACTACCCATCCAATAAATACAGCCACCACTGGATTGATATATGCATATGTGCCAACTACTGCTGATGGCAACTCATTGAGCAACCACGTATAGGCAACAAAAGCGACGACAGACCCTGCAGTAGCGAGGTAAATAACAGCAAGCCAAGCCTCAAAGGTTGGGTGAAACCAACGAGGATCACCAGCCTCGCCAAAGACTAGCGCAAGTAAAAGGCAAATAATGGAGCCTCCGATAAGCTGCCATCCGAGGTTGGCATGTATTGTTCCTTTGGCTGGTCTGGATCTGTTGTAAAGTGTGCCTGCTACCCAACACATAGCACCAAAGAGTGCCACTACAGACCCCCAGAAATACATTTCCTTATTCTGATAACCTTCGAGGGGAGATAGTTTTTCACTGAAGAGCAGAATGATACCAACAAATCCCAAAACGAGACCAATAAGGATAATGGGATTTTTGAAGTAACTATTCCAATGCGCCCGATCCAATACCACAAACCAAATCGGAATAGTAGCGACCAATACGGAAGCATAGCCCGAAGGAATGTATTGCTCAGCCCAGAACAAAGAACCCTGTCCGCCTGCAAGTACAATTAACCCAATGATCGAATTCTTAATCATCGCGCTTTTGCTCGGGAGACCTTCTTTTTTATAAAGACTATAGCCAGCTAAGATCAGACCTGCAATCAAAAAACGGACTGCCGCCATTGTGAATGGTGGAAATCCTTTCAGGCCCAAAACAATCACAAAATAGGTGGTGCCCCAAATGAAGTAAATCGCCAAAAACGATAAGACTATTTTTAGGTTTCGAGATGAAGTTTGGGTGCTCATAGTTCACATTGCTACCAAGTCATTTGATAGCAACGTGAAAGTAGCTAATCCATAAAAAAGGCCATCAATTGATGGCCTTTAAAATGCGTTGATTCTGTTTTACTTGAAAAGGTCTTTGATTTCGTCACCAATATCCTGCATTGTTTTTTTAGTTTCTTTTGTAGCGTCTTTAGCGAACTCCTTTGTGTCATTCCAAGCCTGTTCTGTAGAATTTTCTACTTTCTTAACGGCGCGCTCCGTATCATCTGCTTGCTCTTGAAGTGACCTCTTCATTTTTTCCAATTGAGTTTTAGACTCACCTGTGGCTTTAGAGATCTTATCATCCAGCTTATCGATTTCCTTTTCTATATTCTGTTTTAACTCATTAAGTTCTCGTGACAAATCTTTCTTTTCCTTTTGAAACGATTCCTTGAGGTCGGATACCTTTTCTTCACGTTTTTCTTTGGACGAGTCAGAGCAGCTTACTAGGAAACCGATTGTTAATATTATTGCGAACGTTGTAATTAGCTTATTCATTTTTCAGTGTTTATTATTTGTTATTCCTAAGATAGGGAAAGAACCAACCAAAGCGTAGTTTAACTGATTGTCAGTAAGTTAAAAGCTGTTTTATCTCATCTAATTTTATAATAGTGAAATTATGATCCGCATGATTCATAGAAATAGGAATACTTCCGCTACTGCTCAGGCTCTTAATTCTGAATTTCAACTTCGTATCTTCGCAGAGTAATTATCATACTTTGAAAGATATCCACGGACTAGCGATACAGCGCTATTATACTCAAAATGATCGGCGCAAACTCACTTTGCACAATTCTTATGGAAAGCCTGAGAAAATGAGTGTGGAAGTATTCTTTAGGGAAGAGGAGGATTTCAGTGTGTTGGAGCATCTGGCGATTATAGAAAGCGCTGGTAAAATCTTGGATTTGGGAGCTGGGGCAGGAGCTCACTCATTAGTACTTCAGGGCAAAAACAAAGACGTAACTGCTTTGGAAAATTCTCTAGGTTGTGCGTCTGTCATGCGCAGCTCAGGTGTGGAGAAAGTGGTTTTGGATGACTTCCGCAATCACAAACAGCAATACGATACCGTCCTCATCCTTATGAATGGTCTGGGTTTGGCTGGCACTTTGGATAAGCTTGGAGAATTCCTCAATCACTGCAAAATTCTCTTGAATCCGGGTGGGCAGATCTTAGCAGACTCATCAGACCTTACCTATCTCTATGAGGATGGTCATACCAGACCTGATGGCTATTATGGGGAGATTCGTTATCAGTACGAATACCATGGTGAGAAAGGCGATTGGTTTGAATGGTTATATGTAGATCAAGAAAGCCTAGCGATCGAGGCAGAGAAAGTGGGTATGTCTGTAGAGATATTACATATGGATGAGAATGATCAGTATCTGGCTTGTATCAAAGTCGATATTTGAGTTATAGGTATGATTTCACCAAAAAAAACCTTCTTTTTGCAGCCTGATAGATAGTGCCCCTCTTTTAGCAATCAGGTCTTTCAGACTTCATTCCCCATTCAATTTTATTCATTTACCAAAATATTCTTGATGAAGAAATACATCAACCTATTCGATTTTAGTCAAAAAGTAGATTACAAAACTGAAGTCCTTTCAGGCCTTACGGTAGCACTTGCATTGGTTCCAGAGGCGGTTGCCTTTGCATTGATTGCTGGACTTTCTCCCCTCACTGGGCTTTATGCTGCTTTCATGATGGGGTTGGTGACTTCCATTTTGGGAGGTCGCCCTGGGATGATCTCAGGAGCTACAGGAGCAATTGCCGTTGTGATTATCGCTTTGGTTAAATCACATGGTGTAGAGTATGTTTTTGCCACGGTGATACTAGCTGGGGTCATGCAAGTAACAGCTGGATTTCTTCGTTTGGGAAAACTTATGCGTCTAGTCCCGCATCCTGTGATCTTTGGATTTGTGAATGGTCTTGCCATCATCATCTTTATGTCCCAGCTTGATGCATTCAAAGATATGAATGGCAATTGGATCACTGGAACGAACTTTTTTGTGATGCTTGGCTTGGTACTGTTAACGATGCTCATCATTTGGGGATTGCCTAAGATCAGCAAAGCAATACCTGCATCTCTTGTGGCTATTTTGAGCATATTCGGTATCGTGGTAGCTTTCGGGATAGATACCAAAACAGTAGGTGATATCGCTTCTATATCTGGAGGATTTCCACCATTCCATTTGCCGGCAGTTCCGATCTCATGGGAAACGCTCATGGTCATATTGCCTTATGCTTTGATAGTAGCTGGTGTAGGACTGATCGAGAGTTTGCTTACGCTAAATATTGTGGACGAAATCACAGAAACACGTGGTAGAGGAAATAAAGAAGCGGTAGCTCAAGGTGCTGCCAATATCCTTTCGGGAATGTTTTCAGGAATGGGCGGCTGTGCCATGATTGGTCAGAGTTTGATCAATATTTCCAATGGTGCACGTGCTAGACTTTCAGGAATCGTTGCATCGTTGATGTTACTTTCTTTCATCATGTTTGGTGCAGAACTCATCGAGCAATTGCCAATTGCAGCGCTCACAGGTTTGATGGTAATGGTTGCTATTGGGACTTTTGAGTGGGCTAGTTTAAGGACTTTCAATAAGATGCCAAAGTCTGATATTTTCGTGATGATGATGGTTACTTTGGTGACTATATTCTTGCATAATCTTGCTTTGGCTGTGATTATCGGGGTAATTATAGCTGCTTTGGTTTTTGCATGGGACAATGCAAAAAGGATTCGAGCTAGAAAGACGTTTGACGAAAATGGAGTGAAACATTATGAAATTTATGGGCCGCTGTTTTTCGGTAGCGTATCCGCCTTCAATGATAAGTTTGATCCAATCAATGACCCTAAAGAAGTAATCGTAGATTTTTACGAAAGTAGGATAGTGGATATGTCTGCTATAGAAGCTGTGAATAAACTCACGGAGCGCTATCAGAAAGTAGGGAAGATCATTCATCTGAAGCATTTGAGTCCAGACTGTAAGCAACTACTTGCCAATGCCGATGCTTTGATTGATGTAAATGTCTTGGAAGATCCGACATATAAAGTGCTGGTTGACGATATTTGATTACTTAAGATTGACCTATGAAAATTCGAGCAACATTTTTTCTACTGACGATACTTTCGTGTTTTATGCTTTTGGCGCAAACAGTGGAAGATGTCACCACACCGCAAGAAGCCCCTTTGAGTAGCCGAATAATTCTTTACGCTATGACCGGATTAGGTGTTTTATTGCTTTTTATGTCCTTCAAGCGTAGTAAATGGGGGAAGAAATCTTAACATCTAACATTTTCCGATATTAAATCTGCAAATTGACTAGTCTGCGTAGAGAAGTCAGTTTTAGCTTGCCATCAAGGCAACAAACTACCACTTATGGAACAAGTGGTCGCCTCGATTCTTTCCCCGACTTTAAGTTTTATCTTTGGAGGAACATTAATACTACACCCCAAGTTTTAATATTATGAAGCAGATTTACGATTTTTACACTCCAGAGGACTATGAAGTATGGCAGACTCTTTTTGATCGCCAAGTTCAAAATTTACCAAATGCTGCTTCTAAGGCCCATTTAGAGGGAATGAATTTGGTGAGTTTCGAGCGTGATGAAATTCCAATTTTCGAAAAGATAAATGAGGCACTGATTCAACTTACAGGTTGGAGATTGGCCGTAGTACCTGGGATCGTTCCGGACTATACCTTCTTTGAGCTAATGACCAATCGCAGATTTCCAGCCACCACATGGTTGAGAAAAATGGTGGAATTGGATTATCTCGAAGAGCCAGATATGTTTCATGATGTATTTGCGCATGTCCCTCTTTTGACTAATAAGTCTTTTGTGAATTTTCTTGAGGAGCTCAGCAAATTAGGGCTTGGATATGTTGGCAATGATTATGCGATTGAGATCCTTTCACGTATTTATTGGTTTACCGTGGAGTTTGGTTTGATTCAGGAAAAAGCTGGCTTACGTATATATGGTGCAGGCATACTATCTTCAGCAGGAGAGACCAAGTATAGCCTTTCAGATACCCCGCCAAAGCACGATTTTGATGTGCAGACTATAGCGAATACACCTTACAGAAAGGATGTTTTCCAAGATCGATACTTTGTGATCCAATCTTACGAGCAACTCTTCGAAAGTATTCCTGAGATCAAAAAAGTAATGGCAGAAATGGTTACAAAAAGAAAGGACGAAAAGGTCTTAGCTTAGTACATAGCTTTTTAAATTTGCTGACTTTGACAATGAGGCGAAGTGAAGCGTCATTTCGTGACGGAGATGCAAATGGCATCTGGTCAAAGTCACGTTTCTTTTTTGCTGCAAGCTGTATCACACCATGAAAGTAGCCATCGTAAAATACAATGCCGGCAATATCCAATCGCTGACATTCGCGCTCAATAGGCTCGGTGTGACTCCAATACTTTCCAACGAACCAGAAGTGCTTTCCACTGCGGATAAGGTGATTTTTCCCGGTCAAGGAGAAGCAAGCTCTGCTATGCGCAGCTTGAAGGAAAAT
>JBLIFO010000059.1:0-14582 GCA_047633875.1 Marinoscillum sp.
TGGAAATACCTTTTTAAGGTTGAGAATGTAAACAAGTTTCTCTGTGTCGTCTAGAAGGTTTACAAACACAATTGATGATAGCTCTATATTTGCTTTGTTGAGTAAATCTGAATTAGAGAAATCACCGTAAAGTGTAAAAATTTTATCGTCCTTGTATAGTTCTTGAATGTTATCAATATCTTCTTTGTTATTTGTGACAATGGCTACATGCTTGCCTACACCCATCAATTGTTCTAAGACCAATTTTCCGAAATCATTCCAGCCAATAATGATGGCATGTGATTCGAAATTTGTTCCGTTTAATCCAAGTTTTTTGTGTTCTTTTATTGTCGCCATAAGGTTAGTGAATTGACCAATTAATATACCATAGATACCCAAACTAACGAGTATGAAAATATAGGAAATAGCCCTGCCATATATAGTTGCAGGGAAGAGATCACCATAGCCAACAGTTGTCAGTGTGACAATAGAAAACCAGATAGCATTGGTGTAATCCGTAATTGCAGATTGTTGACTGTCTCGCTCCACATAAATGAGCGCAGTGATAAGTAGAAAATAAACGATAAAGCCTGCGATGATTTTAAGTGCAATGCTTAATGTATTGGAGTTACGAAGGTTGTTGAGCATCGGTAAATATTACAATCATGTCAAATATAATTAAAGTGTACTTCATCCACATTCAATTTAATTTGTGGTTTATAAAAATGAATTTAGATGTCAATTTAAGCCATAATTGCAAAGAATATGTGTTCAGTTCTTTTTAGATGATTTCGCATAAAAAACTATCGGATTTTATTTTCATTCTAATGAAATATCTATTTAATTTATCATTTGATAAAAACATCATCTTTTTATCATTTCCAACTTATTTTAAATATCCAATTAATACATGCAACGACATACCTACGATTTCGGAGTAATTGGCAATTGTGCATTTACAGCTCATATTCACACTGATACCAATATATCTTGGATGTGTTGGCCAAGATTTGATAGCAGTTTTATTTTCGGAAGACTGCTCGATGATGAAAAGGGGGGTGAGTTTTCGATAAAACCTGCGTCCGATCAATATAGTACCAAACAATATTATGTAGAGAATACTAATATCCTGTGTACTGAAGTGAGCACTGAAGGAGGGAAATATAAGGTCACTGATTTTGCTCCACGTTTTTATCAAAATGATAGATACTATAGACCTTTAATGTTGGTACGTAAAATTCAACGTATTGAAGGAACGCCTCGTGTGGTTGTGAAATGTGAACCAAAAGGTCAGTATGGAGAGGTTACGCCTGAGCATTCTATGGGAAGTAATCATATCCAGTTTCTTGGTTTAGAAGCACATGTGAGATTGACTACAAATATTTCTTTAAGCTATGTTTTGAACAAGGAAAGCTTTGTTTTGAATGAAGACAAATACCTCGTACTGACATATGGGCCACCCATGGAAGGAGCTCTCTTGGAAACGATAGAAACTTTCCTTTATAAGACAAAAAATTATTGGAGAGATTGGGTGAAGACGGCTAACATCGTTGATTTCTATCAAAGAGAAGCGATAAGATCTGCACTCATATTGAAAATTCATCAATATGAAGATACTGGAGCTATCATTGCAGCTACGACTACAAGTTTGCCTGAGTCTCCAGGAAGTACACGAAATTGGGATTATCGCTATTGTTGGATGCGTGATACCTACTATACACTCAATGCATTTAATAACATCGGTCATTTCGAGGAGTCGGAGAAGTATTTCCACTATATACTTAATACAACCATAGAGGAGACTAATAGATACCAACCACTTTATGGGATTACAGGGAAGAAGGCATTGATCGAAACTGAATTGAATCTTAAAGGATATCAAGGTAACCAGCCAGTACGATTAGGTAACGACGCATACACGCATGTTCAAAATGATGTATACGGCCAAGTGCTCATATCGCTCTTACCTTTATATTCGGATAAGCGAATAATATTTACTGAGCGATTCGATAGTTCTGAACTTGTGAGTAAGACGCTCGATATGATTGAGAAGACTTTTGATGAAACCGACGCAGGACTTTGGGAATTTAGAAATCTTAGACAGCATCATTGCTATACTTATCTATTTCACTGGACAGGGTGTAGTGCTGCGGTGAAGATTGCTCAGGTGATAGGAGATAAAGCTATGGGTGAGAAGGCAGCTCGACTCCAGAAGAGATCCAAAGAAATGATAGAGAAATGCTACGTGCCTTCCAAGAAAGGATATGCGCAAGCAGTAGGTGTGGATCGTATGGATGCAAGTACACTTCAGCTCATTATGATGAAATATCTTGACGGCAATACGCAACAAGCTAAAGATCACTTGATAGCACTTGAGAAAGAATTGCATGCTAAGAATGGCTTATTTTATAGGTATAAGCACCAAGATGATTTCGGCGCTCCTGAAACTACTTTCTTGATTTGTGCATTCTGGTATGTGGAAGCACTTGCTTGTGTGGGGCGATTGGACGAAGCTGTGAAATACTTCGAAAATATCTTATCCTACTCTAATCACGTAGGATTACTTAGCGAAGATGTAAATGAAAAGGATGGTAGTATGTGGGGAAATTTCCCTCAAGCTTATAGCCATGTAGGCCTACTGAATGCCGCTTCAAGAATTGCAAGAAAGATTGACAAGCCTGATTTTTTATAACAGGCTTGTTAGAATTTTTCTGATATCTGCGTGATCATTTACTCGATACTTTGCTGATGATGAATTAGTGCCAACCTTGATTGTGTAAGCATCATCTGGCATGGCTTTGAAAGTGTCTTCATCCGTCCAATCATCTCCACAGGCGAGTATAAAGTCTGAGGGGTGTCTTTGGATCCATGTAGCTGCAGCCTTTCCTTTATCAATCTCAGAATTCTTTATTTCAACGACCTTATTGCCCTCTAGAACTTTTAGGTTTCTATCTACTGTAATATACTTAAGGTGACTAGTGAGTTCACGGGTACGGGCTTCTCCAAGACCTGTTTCCACCTTTCTGTAGTGCCAAACTAGGGAGTAATCCTTCGTTTCCACAAAGCTGCCCGGAGTTCTGTCTACATAACCATCCAGCATCAATTTTATAGAGGCTTTCCATTTATCACTAAGGTTAACAAGGGTGCGAAATTCTTTACCTTTCTCCCTAACCCAGACCCCATGTTCAGCTATTATTTCAAGATCATACCCTTTTAACCATTCCTCTAGTGTTTCTCTTCCTCTACCGCTTATGATTACCACACGATTTTTTTTATCAGCGGTTAGTTTGGATAAAATGACTTTGAGTGCTTTGTCAGGTTTAGTTTTCGTAGGGTCACTATTGAACCCAACTAACGTGCCATCATAATCCAAGAAAATTAAACGACTACTGGCTTTATCATAAGCCTCCTTAATTTTTTTGCCTATTGTTAAATCATAGATTTCTGTTTCAAGGGCTTTTTGTTCATGCTTAATGTAACTCAGTCGTTCCATGAATAGGCTCACCCAATGGTGAATGTTGTATCTTTTGAGAGAAGCTTGCATACTCGTCATTTGAGCAATTTGCTTACTCACAGGCATAGTGAGCGCCTTTTTTAAAGCTGCGACGAACTCATCAATATCATTTGGATTAATGAGAATTGCGTCAGAAAGCTCTTTGGATGCTCCGGCCATTTCGCTCAGAATAAGAACGCCCTTTTTGTCAAGTTTACTCGCGATATATTCCTTGCAAACAAGGTTCATCCCGTCCCGCATAGGTGTGACTAGCGCAACACCAGCCATCCTGTAAAATGCTGAAAGTGCATGTAATGGAAATGACCTATAGAAGTAATGAATTGGCGTCCAGCCAATTCTAGAATAATTACCATTTATTCGGCCGACAAGTAAGTCAACTTCCTCTTTTAATTCTTTGTATTTACCAACTTGATCTCGGCTTGGAACCACCACCATAATAAGCGATACCTTTTCAAGGTACTCTGGATGTCTGGCAAGAAATAATTCAAATGCCTTTAAACGTTGAGGAATTCCTTTTGAGTAATCGAGTCTGTCAATTGAAAGGATCTGTTTCTGTGCTCCAATAGATGTTCTGTAACGAACCTCTCTTTCGAGTGTCTCAGGAGCCGCGGCAGACGCTGAGTATTTGTCATAATCAATACCCATAGGGAGCGCATCGACCATCACTTTCCTATTGTCGACATTGATCATTCCATTGCTATTTCCAAGTCCAGCCAAACGATTGACAGAAGAGAGGAAGTGCCTCATGTCGTCATACGTATGAAAACCTAAGAAATCTGCTCCGAGCATACCTTCGAGTAACTCTCGTCTCCAAGGAAGTAACCTGAAAGACTCATAAGAAGGGAAGGGTATATGAAGGAAAAATCCAATACTTGCTTTCGGAGCTATTTCTCTAAGCATTTTAGGCAAAAGCAGGAGCTGATAGTCATGAACCCAAATGGTGTCTTCAGGTTGCAATACCTCGGCTATTGCCAATGCAAATTTCTTGTTTACTTTTTGATAAGCCTTCCATTGATCATCGTCAAATACAATGTATTGATTGAAATAATGGAAATTTGGCCACAAAGTTTCATTAGAAAAGCCTTCATAAAATTCTTCGATCTCAGTGGTGGTAAGGAAAACAGGCTTCATGCTCTCCTTTTTAAGATCCTTCGTTATTTCGCGACGATTCTCGACTTTGGGTATTGCCATGCCAGGCCACCCTATCCAAATATTATCTCCTTCCTTGTAAATGGAACCAAGTCCAGTAGCTAGTCCTCCTTCACTGGGATGGTAGGAAAACTTCCCCTTGCTCTGCGTTATTCTTATTGGTAATCGGTTGGAAACAATTATTGTTTTTGCCATAGTGCTTATAATAGAGAATAATCAACAGAATGTGTAACTATCGAAGCGAAAACTCAACTAAATCCTTCAAAACAGTGGGTTAGGGGTGTCACCCAAAACTATTTCTAAGTCTTATTTTAGTCAGTTTTCTTTTTGTGTCTAGAGGAAAATCCCCTTTCATCATCCAGTCGTAAAAGCTTTGCTCTTTTTGCAATACCTCAGCTACTGGTTTGCCTCGGTGTTTTCCGAAATTGAAAACTTCTTCACCTTTATCATTCAACACAATACGTCCTGCAAGATCCACCATTTTTTGATTGGTTAGTTCGTGGAGCACGGCCATGTCATTTTTTATTATACCCAAATCTTTACCAAGAAGGTCTACCACATGCTGATTTTCGTATTTTTCTATCTGGGCGACGAGCACTTCCATTGTGGCTTTGGTGTCAGCCAAGGCGCTGTGGGCATTTTCTAATGTTTCGTTACAATAGAACTTATAGGCAGCGGATAGATTTCTTTTTTCCATTAAATGGAAAATCTTCTGGGCGTCTATAAGCTTCCTTTGATCCACTTCAAAGTCAACATTGGCCCTTAAAAACTCCTCAACAAGCATTGGTACATCAAACTTAAGAATGTTGAAGCCTGCTAAATCGCAGCCCTCCAGCCAAGTTGCAAGTGACTTGGCCACTTGTTTGAAATTTGGTTCGTCTTTTACATCTTCATCATAGATGCCATGAATCAAGCTGGTTTCTAAAGGTATGGGTACCGTAGGATTTATGCGTCGTTCCTTTTCTTCAATGGTACCATCAGGCATTATTTTGATAAGTGCCATCTCCACTATTCTATCTGTGGAAACGTTAGTTCCAGTCGTTTCCAAATCAAAAACAACCAATGGATTTTTAAGTTTGAGCATTAGTTGAATGATTTAAGTGCTTTGAAAAATTCGTCATCAGTAACTCCAAGTCGATTCAATAGTGCTTTAGCGCCAGCTGCATGTTTGAGAAACTTGTCATTATTGATAGTAAGAAAAATGGGGCCTGCAGTTGTTGTGATTTTAAACCCGTCAACGGTCTTTTCTCCTTCAAGTGCAGTATAGGAAAAGGCGCGAACATCTTCACGCTCTTTTTTACCCAGAAGTATTGCCACATCGTCATCTTCGAAGTAGATAAGACTTCCCGACTTTGGGAGATTGTCTGCGAGTTTTTCGATTTCGGAGACATACTGCTCAAATGAGCTGTAGCCGTTTGGTAAGTCCTCTTTCACTCTGTGAATCAACAAGATGTGTGGTTCGAAAGAATGAAAACTTGCTTGTTTATCTACCAACTCTTCAGCACCTTTGATTATTACAATTGGTGAATCTGTAAGTAGGTTGGCCTCTCCATAGCGATAAAAATCAACTGATTTCTTAATGGATAGCAGTACATGTGTACATATGTCAAATATCTTATTAGCTCCGTGATTTCCGCCAATATAGATCCGCTGTTTGTTTTTGAGTTGGGTGGTGTTTACTTGCATTTTTAATTTTGGTATCCTACCCAAAAATAGTTTAAAAAGCCGCCGAGGCAAATTTTTAATCAATTAAGAACGTTAGTCAATTATCCACAATTGGATATGTGAGTAACATGTGTGTAAGCTCTTCGCTCGGAAGCTTAAGAATAAATCTCAGGTTGCTAAGTTTGCTCATAAGAATATTACTGTCACCTATGGAAAACACCAAGCCGTCTTCAATGAAATCGTCTACCAAAACAAGGAGAATTGGAGTACCGGCACTTTCTCAGCAGCTAGGCAAACTTCCTCCTCAGGCGGTTGAAATTGAAGAAGCAGTTTTAGGTGCACTCATGCTTGAGCGAGATGCGCTAACCAATGTAATAGAGATTCTTAAGCCTGAGAGTTTTTACAAGGATGCCAATCGAATGATTTTCGAAGCTATTGTGAATTTATTTAACAATAGCGAGCCTGTTGATATTAAGACAGTAGTACATCAGTTGAGGAAAAATGGCCATTTGGACTTGGTAGGCGGTGCTTATTATGTTTCCGAACTCACTACTCAGGTAAACTCTGCAGCTAATATTGAATATCATGCTAGGATCATTGCAGAGCAATCTATAAAACGTGATTTGATTAGAATATCTTCTGAGATACAGGGAGATGCTTATGAAGATACTAAGGACGTTTTTGATTTATTAGACAAAGCCCAGCAATCACTATTTGATGTATCTGAGTCACATATTCGTAAGAATTATGAAAGGATGAATAACCTTATGCATCAGGCTATTCAGGAAATTGAAGACCGTAAAAATCAGAAAGATGGTCTTACAGGTATTGCTAGTGGTTTTACATCATTGGATCGTATCACTTCAGGGTGGCAAAGATCAGATTTGGTCATCATTGCGGCCAGGCCAGGTATGGGTAAAACTGCTTTTGTGGTGTCAGCTTTGAGAAACGCAGCGGTTGATTTTAAGACACCTGTGGCAATATTCTCTTTGGAGATGTCCTCTGTGCAGCTAGTACATAGGATGGTATCTGCAGAAGCAGAATTGGAATCTGACAAGCTTCGTCGTGGTAATCTTCAGCCATACGAGTGGCAGCAATTGATCAGTAAAACAGGTCAGCTTTCAGAAGCACCAATATTTATCGACGATACCCCCGCACTTAGCATTCTTGAGCTTCGCGCCAAGAGTAGAAGACTTGTCGCTCAACATGGTGTTTCGCTTATAGTGATTGACTACTTGCAGTTGATGACGGGAGATTCTTCTAAAGGGTCTGGCGGTAATCGTGAGCAGGAAATTGCATCCATTTCAAGAGCTCTCAAGGGAATTGCTAAAGAATTGAATGTGCCAGTAATTGCACTGTCGCAGTTGAGTAGAGCTGTGGAGACCAGGGGTGGGGATAAACGTCCTCAACTTTCCGATCTAAGGGAATCAGGGTCTATTGAGCAAGATGCCGATATGGTAATGTTCCTTTACCGACCGGAGTATTATGGTATGACTCAGGATGAAAATGGTATGCCACTACAAGGAATAGGTGAGGTGATAATTGCTAAGAACAGACACGGTAAGCTCGAGAATGTTCAGCTCAAGTTTGTTGGAAAATTCACCAAGTTTGAGGATTTGGATGCTTCAATATCTGGAGGTGGCGATAAATATGGTACTTCATTCCCAAAAGCAGCACCGACCAATTCTGATTTTACCATCACCATTCCAAGCAAAGCCAATAAGAATGATGATGATAATATGCCATTTTAAATTTTTCAATCTTCGAACTGGAAGTTTAGATAGGCAGATTTAAGTTCTCTAAGAGCGTGATCATTGTTTGCGGCTGTAGCTAACTCTATACCTTTCTTGTAGGTTTGATCAGCTATTTCTCTTTTACCCAAATCCGAGAACAAACTTGCTGCGTGGAAGTAAGTTGGAAGGTACTGCGGATGCTTTTCGAGAAGTTCCTTAAACAATTCTTCACTTTTAAGATTGTCTTTATTAAGGTATTCTAATGCCAAAGCATATATGGAAAATTGATCGTTTGGATCATCTTTTATGAATTGTATTAGACTAAGTATACGCACGTTGTTCATCAGAAAATAAAGATTAATTTGTTAACTTCGAAAGCTCAATAATAACCCTAAAATTTAATTAAATAAGGAATGAAAATACTGGTTTGTATTACCCATGTACCCGATACAACATCCAAAATTTCTTTCGCCGAGAACAACACCAAGTTTGACAAAACGGGTGTGCAATTTATCATTGGACCCTATGATGATTATGCGTTGGCGAGAGCAGTGGAGTTGAAAGAAGCTTCTAGTGGATCTATCACTGTTCTCAATGTAGGCGAAGCTGAGACTGAGCCAACTTTGCGTAAAGCTTTGGCCATAGGCGCTGATGAAGCGATACGCGTTAATGCATTTCCTTCAGATGCGCTTTTCGTAGCAAATGAAATTGCTGCTGTAGCTAAAGAAGGAAGCTATGATTTGATTTTGATGGGACGTGAGTCGATAGACTTCAACGGAGGACAAGTGCATAGTATGGTTGGCGAATTACTTGGAATTCCATCTGTATCACCAGTCATGGTTTTGGATATAGATGGCGATAAAGCCAAGATTCAGCGAGAAATAGAAGGAGGTAAAGAATACTTGGAATTGAGTTTGCCATTCGTGGCAGGCTGTCAAGAGCCTATTGCTGAGTGGAAGATTCCAAATATGAGAGGTATCATGTCTGCAAGGTCTAAGCCTTTGAGTGTTGTTGAACCAAGCAGCAGTGAAAAAGGGACAGCTGTGGAATTTTTTGTGCAGCCTCCTGCTAAGGGGTCAGTTAAGATGATTGATCCAAATAATATGGATGAATTGGTTAATTTATTAAAGAACGAAGCAAAAGTATTATAAGATGGCTGTATTGGTATTTGTAGAAATAGAAGAAGGAGTAGTTAGAAAATCATCACTAGAAGCTGTAAGCTATGCCTCGGGTGTAGAAGAAACTGTAACGGCTATCGTGTTTGGGGAGCTGAGTTCAGCTGAAGAAGCTAGAATAGGTGGAGCCGGTGCTAAGAAAGTCCTGAAAGTAGTAAATGATAAATTTTTGGTTCCCAATATCATGGCATATTCCTCAGCAATAGCTGAAGCTATGAAACAGGAGGGCAGTAGTTTGTTGGTATTGGCTAGATCTTCGTTAGGAGATCCTGTAGCCGCAAGAGTGGCTATAAAAGTAAATGCATCATTGGCGACTAATGTGGTTGCTTTACCTGACATGTCTGCTGGTTTTAAAGTGAAGTGCAGTATTTACACAGGTAAGGCTTTCGCAATGACTAGCTTAACAAAAGATCATAAAATATTAGGTATCAAAAAGAATGCGGTTCTACTTAAGGAAGATGGTGGTTCTCCGGAGGTCGTAGCTTTTGATCCTACTGTCTCAGATGGAGATTTCAAAGTAACTATCACAGATAAACAAAAAGCTACGGGCGTGATTCTACTCCCTGAAGCTGATTTAGTTGTTTCCGGTGGACGTGGGTTGAAAGGCCCAGAAAATTGGGGAATGATAGAAGAGCTTGCTGCTACTATTGGTGCAGCCACTGGCTGTAGCAAGCCTGTTTCCGATATGGATTGGAGGCCTCATCATGAGCACGTAGGACAGACTGGCATTAAAGTAAGCCCATCTCTTTATATCGCTATTGGTATATCAGGGGCAATACAGCATCTTGCAGGTGTGAATTCATCAAAATATATATTGGTAATCAATAAGGATGCGGAAGCACCTTTCTTCAAAGCCGCGGACTATGGCGTAGTTGGCGATGCTTTTGATGTTGTGCCGAGACTCACGGCTGCCATTAAAGCTCAGCTTGGATAAATGACAGATAAAATCAAATTAGAAATACTCGGACTCTCATCGAGTCAATCTCAGTCAGGTTCATTCGCACTCGTGCTTGGAGAGGTGGAAGGGAATAGACGTTTACCGATCATCATAGGTATGTTTGAAGCTCAAGCTATCGCGATAGAGATTGAGGAAATAGTACCCAATAGACCAATGACCCATGATTTGTTCAAGTCATTTGCCTATAATATTGGTTATGAAATCAAGGAGATATTGATTTCTGATTTGAAAGAAGGGGTCTTTTTTGCCAAAATAATAGGAGAGTCTGCTGGGAAAAAATTTGAAATAGATGCGAGACCTTCCGATGCAATAGCTATAGGCCTGCGATTCAAAGTTGATATTTATACCAATGAGGCCATATTAACGGAAGCGGGTATCGTATTGACGGATGAAGAGGAAGAGGTCACTGACGTGAAAAGTAAAACCACCTCATCTTCAAAACCAGAACCTATTGCTAAAAAAATGGAGGACATGGCTTCAGATAAACTTCACACCATGCTAGATGAAGCATTGGCTAAAGAAGATTATGAGCGCGCTGCAAAAATTCGTGACGAAATTAACAAGCGTAATTAAGGCGTAAATCAATGGACTATTTGAGAGCAGGTATTGGCCTGATATTTCTGATCGGTGTTGCCTATATCTTCTCAATGAAACGTAGCTCCATTGACTGGCGTTTGGTTGTAGTTGGAGTGGGGTTGCAGATATTTTTCGGGCTACTTATTACTCAAATTACGTTTGTCCGAATGGCATTCAATTGGGTAAGTAAGCAGTTCGTGGTGTTGCTGAGCTTTTCTTCAGATGGCGCTACTTTCCTTTTCGGAAATTTGATGAATACTGAAAACCTCGGGTTCATTTTCGCTCTGCAAGTACTTCCAACAGTTATTTTTTTCTCAACACTTACCTCTGGTTTGTATTATTTGGGAGTGCTCCAATGGATTGTGAAAGGGATCGCTTGGGTCATGTCTCGTACGATGAAGTTGTCCGGTGCAGAATCCTTATCAGCGGCAGGGAACATATTCTTAGGACAAACAGAAGCGCCATTATTGGTGAGGCCATTTGTTCCCAAAATGACCAATTCTGAGTTGCTATGTTTAATGACAGGTGGAATGGCGACAATAGCTGGTGGAGTGCTAGCCGGTTATGTAGCTTTCCTTGGTGGTGGAGATCCTGCTGAGCAAGAACGCTTTGCAGCGTATCTATTAAGTGCATCTATCATGAATGCTCCTGCCGCTATCGTGATGTCCAAGATCATGTTGCCAGAGCTTAATAGAGCGCACATCAATTCTGATTTGACGGTATCAGGCGAGACCATGGGAGTGAATTTAGTGGATGCGCTTGCTCGTGGTGCATCTGAAGGATTGAAGTTAGCACTAAATATTGGTGCCATGCTGCTTGCTTTCATTGCTTTGATAGCTGCTATCAATTACATACTGATGGCAATCGGTGGAGTCACAGGTCTCAATGCATTGATCGTATCCTCAACCGATGGAAGTTTTGATGGTTTCTCTTTAGAGTATTTGCTTGGTCAGGTATTCAGAGTATTTGCTTTTCTCATTGGAGTGGATTGGGATCAATCTCTCCAAGTAGGTAGTCTTCTAGGACAAAAGGTAGTCGTAAATGAATTTGTAGCCTACCTAGGCTTGTCAGAATTTGTAGCTGCTGGTACCTTGAATGCTAAGTCAATTGTGATTGCCACCTATGCTTTGTGTGGATTCGCAAACTTCAGTTCTATTGCTATTCAGATAGGAGGCATTGGTGGGATGGCTCCAACACAGCAGGGCAACATCTCTAAATTGGGCTTGCGCGCATTATTTGCAGCTACTATGGCCACTATGATGACTGCAGCCATAGCTGGAGCACTAATGGTTTAAATATCTCTTTTAACTATCGATTGATTTTAAGGAAGCATCCATCATAAGTGTTGCTCCAGCTGGATTTGTAGCAAGCGGAATATTGTGAACGTCGCAGATTCTCATCAGCATTTGCACATCTGGTTCGTGGGGATGCTTGTCTAATGGATCACGAAAGAAGATTACCATATCCAATTTCTTCTCAGCAGCTTCAGCAGCTATCTGCGCATCACCGCCTAGTGGTCCTGAAAGGTATCTGTGCACTTTGAGACCTGCTTTTTCAACATGTAAGCCAGTGGTGCCTGTTGAAATCAATTCTACCTTTTCTAACCAATCTTTGTATTTAAGTAGGAAGCCAACCATATCAGCTTTTTTTCCATCATGTGCGATGATTGCTATTTTCATTTGAAGGTAATATTTGTGTGAAAGTGCATTGAGAAGTTGAAATCAATTATTTCAAATATAGCTGTGTTCTGCATTCTAATTATAGTGTTGATTGAAAAAGCATTTGACTAGAGGAATATATAAAACTAAAAAGCCCTTCTAGCGATAGAAGGGCTTTCAAACGCTGTAATAAGTGAGTTTAAGAAATCACATATTTCTCATTGACTTGAGGCTCACCGGCGAGTATTTCAGGACTAGCATGTTCTCTGAATTTATCAAAGTTGCTATTGAATTTTGCAGCGAGCTCATTTGCTTTTTTATAGAAAGCTCCATCGTCTTTCCAAGTCTCTCTTGGGCTTAGGATTTCATTTGGCACATTTGGACATGTAAGCGGCATCTGCGCTCCAAATATTGAGTGCGTTCTATAGCCTACATTTTCTAGTACTCCGGATAGTGCTGCTGAGATCATTGCCCTAGTGTATTTCAATTTGATTCTAGATCCAACGCCATAAGGTCCGCCAGTCCAACCAGTATTGATTAACCATACATTGACTTCATTTTGCTCCATTTTCTTACCGAGCATTTCTGCATATTTGGTAGGATGTAGAGGCATGAATGGCGCTCCAAAACAAGCAGAGAATACAGGGACAGGTTCTGTGATACCAGCTTCGGTACCAGCTACTTTGGAAGTGTAACCAGAGATAAAGTGGTACATCGCTTGACCTTTTGAAAGACGCTGTATTGGTGGGATCACCCCATAAGCATCACATGTCAAGAAAAATATGTTTTTTGGAAGGCCACCAATTGATGGTTTTGCTATGTTTCTAATATTTTCAATAGGGTAAGAGACCCTCGTGTTCTCAGTTACCGAGGTATTTGTAAAATCTACCGTTCGTGTATTAGGAATGAATCGAGTGTTTTCGAGAATAGCTCCATAGGAGATCGCGTTATAAATATCAGGTTCATTCTCTTCGCTTAAGTTGATCACCTTAGCATAGCATCCACCCTCGAAGTTGAAAACGTTACTTTCGGTCCAGCCATGCTCATCATCACCAATCAATAGTCTATCTGGATCAGCTGAGAGCGTGGTTTTACCTGTGCCTGATAATCCGAAATATATTGCTGTGTCATGTTGCTCAACACCCATGTTTGCAGAACAATGCATTGGTAATACGTTTTGTTCTGTTGGTAAAAGAAAATTGAGAACAGAGAAAATCCCCTTTTTCATTTCGCCAGAGTACGCTGTACCACCAATGAGTATCATCCGTTTGGACACATTGACGATGGCGAAATTCTCATTTGAAACTCCATCCGTATCTGGATCGGCTACAAAGTCTGGGCAGCATAGAATCGTGAAATTGGGATCAAAATCTTGAAGCTTATAATCAGCCGGTGTGATGAACATGTTGTAGCAAAATAGATTGTGCCACGCTAGTGTATTGACCACTCTAAGTTTTAGTCTATGTGTCTTATCTGCACCGGCATATGCGTCTCTCACGAAAACCTTTTTATCTTCAAGGAATCCAATCATTTTATCATGAATACGATCGAAATGTTCTGGGCTCAAGGGAATATTGACAGGCCCCCACCACACATTGTCTTTGGTTTTTTCATCTTTTACAATGTATCTGTCCTTTGGAGATCGCCCGGTGAATTTTCCAGTGTCACACATGAGCGCCCCTGTGTCTGTAAGATGTCCTTCGTTGTTTTTCAGGGCTTCTTCAACTAATTGTGCGGGCTTTAGATTCCAATGAGCTTCTTTTACCTTTTTGATTCTAGCTACTTCTAAACCAGTTTTCTGAGATTTTAATCCGAATTCTTTCATTGTATTGTGGTGTTTTAAGTCCTTGGTACATGTTACGAAGGTCTCCTATTGTGTTATTTATTTCCCTGGCTAGCAGCATCAGGTGGCTGCATGATTTAAGGGTGTTGAAAACGATTGCAATACAAATTTAGAATTATTGTGTCCGAAAAGAAAAGTATCTGGCTAAGTATTGTTTTTGTCTCAGCTTACTAGACTTTCACTTGAAAGAAAATAGTTATTATTGTCGACCTTAATTTATCTGTGAGCAACAGATTCAACTCTTAAACTAACAACCTAACGATGAATTCAGAAAGCACTTTTATGGGTCACCCACGGGGACTTGCGACACTGTTCTTTACAGAGATGTTTGA
>JBLIFO010000060.1:0-14478 GCA_047633875.1 Marinoscillum sp.
GTTTTTAGTGACATGAGTGGTCGCGTTCGCCTTGATCGCTTTTATGTTAAAAATTGGTCTTTAGTGCTAGATGTGAAAATCATCGTTTTAACAATGACCTCAATGATGAAAGGTAGTGAAAATGCCTATTAGTCGATAATAACAAGAGTTTCATCTTATTTATTGGAATAATCTACTTTTATGATGGTAGATTCACAGAATAACGCTTCCAATAGTCGACAATATGAGTATAATAATAGCTAATATTTCTTCCTTCTTCATTAGTCTTATGCTTTTGCCATTGGTCATAAAAGTGAGTAAGTCAATAAATTTATTGGACAATCCTGACATAAGAAAGACACATGCAGTCTCTACCCCTGTTTTAGGCGGAGTAGCAATACTTATTGGATTTATTATTGCTCTCCTCTTCTCGGTTTCCTTTGTAGAATTGATTCAATTGAAATATCTCCTTTTCGGGATAATGATTATTTTTTTCATGGGTGTTCGTGATGATATATCTGGCTTATTAGCTAGACATAAATTATTTGCCCAAGTTTTCGCAGCATTTCTTGTTGTTGGATTTTCTGATATTCGACTTGATGGTTTTTATGGAATAATGGGGATAGGAGAAATGCCGGGCTGGTTCACTTTTCTATTCAGTATTTTCGTCATAGTAGCTCTTACCAATAGTTTTAATCTCATTGATGGCATTGATGGTCTTGCTGGGTCCGTCGGATTGCTTATTTTACTCTTTTTTGGAATTGTTTTCTATTTAAATGGTGATGAGGCTTTTGCTGCGTTGTGCGCTTCTTTAGCTGGTGCAACATTTGCATTCTTGTTTTTTAATTGGCACCCGGCGAGAATCTTCATGGGAGATACAGGGTCTATGGTGATTGGATTCGTTGTATCCACTTGCGCAATTCAGTTTATTAATCTTTTACCATCAACTTACTCAGGCATTTTTGGAATTAAGTCTACCGTTGCATTGGCTACCGCGGCATTAATTTTACCGATTTTGGATACCACTAGGGTGTTTATGATTAGGTTTTGGCATGGTCAGAATCCATTAGATCCTGATAGAGGACATCTTCACCATGAGCTTTTGAGATTGGGATTCTCAGATAGACAAGTAACAATCACCCTATTACTATTTAACTTTACAGTATTACTAGGAACACTTTCGTTAAATACCTATTTCGGTAATGGGATCCTCATATTAATAATAAGTGTTTTCTGTTGTTGTTTGGTACTGGGTCTTGAACTTCGTTTGATCAAATTAAGAAATGAAAAGGCTATGACCAAGTCTAATGGCAACTCAGATCTTTACATCTCCAAGTCAGCTTAAAAAGTCATTCCTTTGCTACATTTGCCCAAGTTTTGGGAAATATGAGAGAGAAAATTCAGTCTTTGATGATGGCCGTAAAAGACGCAAAAGCGTCCACGGCAGAGGAATTGGAAGTATTCCGTCTGAAGTTTATCAGTAGAAAAGGAGTATTAAGTGAATTGTTTGACGAGTTTAAATCAATACCCAATGATCAAAAGCGTGATTTAGGTGGAGAATTGAATGTTCTGAAGGAGCACATTCAAGAAAAATTCCAAGGTCTTATCTCTCAGCTTGAAAGCGGCAATAATCAAAATGCGGAGACGCAACAAGATGTGACTTTGCCATCTATCTCTCAAATTGGCAGTATACACCCACTCACCACTATCAAGAATAGAATTATTCAGATTTTTGAGCGACAAGGGTTTAGTGTTAAAGATGGCCCGGAGATTGAAGATGATTTTCATAATTTCACTGCATTAAATTTTCCAGAGAATCACCCAGCGCGTGAAATGCAGGATACTTACTTCGTAACTAAGAATCCAGACACACTTCTCCGCACCCATACTTCCAATGTTCAGATAAGATTGATGGAATCAGGAAAGCCTCCTTTTCGATCTATCATGCCAGGAAGAGTTTATCGTAATGAAGCTATTTCTGCAAGAGCGCACTGCTTTTTTAATCAGGTAGAAGGGCTTTATGTTGACAAAAAGGTTTCATTCAAAGATCTTAAAGAAACCATCTATCATTTTGCCCAAGAGCTATTTGGTAAAGGAACCCAAATTCGATTCAGACCTTCATTTTTCCCATTTACTGAACCTAGTGCTGAAATAGATATTAGCTGTTTCATCTGCAATGGTGATGGTTGCAAGATATGCAAGCACTCTGGATGGGTAGAAATAGGTGGATCAGGAATGGTAGATCCTAATGTATTGGAAAGCTGTGGAATTGACTCAAGGGAATACAGCGGATTTGCATTTGGTATGGGCATTGAGCGCATAACAATGCTAAAATATCAAATAGATGATATCCGCCTATTCTCAGAAAATGACCTGAGGTTTTTACAACAGTTTTAAAGGAGTTCTTTTACTAAGCTTTCCTCAGTTCTCCCCGCTGCTTCGGCCTTGAAATTCCTTACAATTCGGTGCACCAAAACAGGCTCAGCTACTTCCATAACGTCTTCAATGTCAGGAGAGTATTTTCCTTTGAGGAGCGCATTGCATTTAGCAGCAAGTACCAAGAACTGACTAGCTCTAGGACCAGCACCCCACTCGAGATATTCATTGCTAAGCTGACTCCCATTGGTGCTGAAAGGACGCGTCTTATGTACCAAGTTGACAATGTATTCAAACACATTGTCAGCCACAGGCACTTTTTTGACAAGTCGCTGAAACTTCAAAATATCCTCTTTTGAAACTACTTTTTTAGGAACATTTTCACGGATGCCTGTAGTTCGTTTGACAATCTCCAGTTCTTCTTGAAAGCTTGGGTATTCAAGTTTGATCATAAACATAAACCGATCAAGTTGCGCTTCTGGCAATGGGTAAGTCCCTTCTTGCTCGATAGGGTTTTGAGTCGCTAACACGAAGAAAGGTTTATCTAGCACGTAATTATTACCCCCTATGGTGATGGCCCCTTCTTGCATAGCTTCTAGTAATGCAGATTGTGTTTTTGGAGGGGTACGATTGATTTCATCGGCTAGTATGACATTATTAAATATCGGGCCCTTCATGAAACGCAGGTTTCTATTTTGATCCAAAGTATCAGCACCTAGTACATCAGAAGGCATCAGGTCAGGGGTGAATTGAATCCTATTAAAATCCAAGCCTAGTGCGCTAGCCATGCTTTGAACCAACAATGTCTTAGCGAGCCCCGGCACGCCTACCAATAATGAATGGCCACCACAGAATATTGAGATAATCAAGAGGCGTATGACTTCCTTCTGGCCAACTACTTGTTTGCTTATTTCAGCCTCTAAACTTTTATATGCTTCGTGTAACTCTTTTGCTAGCGTTACATCATTTTCGTTTTCAGACATATTAGGTATTAATCTTCCAGTAATTTGCAATTTTTATATTCAGGATCTATTTCGATATAGACATCATCTCTCGCTTCTTCGAACCACTCTGATAATATCATATTGCTTTTATTGTTTAGCGTAGCTTTTGCTATTTTTTGGTAATCTTGATTCAAATTGGCCTCATGAGGTGGAATTCTTTGCTTATAGAATAATATACGAAAAGCACGTTCGCCATTTGGTAATTGAAATTCCATTGGCTCGCTTATCGTATTAATTGTCATGGTATCCAATGTGAAGAAAAGTGTAGGGTCTAGTTGCTCTACAGATACACGCATAGATTCCTCTCCGTTTACAAAGAAACCTCCATTCGAAGAAGTCATCTGATCATCTGAATAATCTTTAGCTGCTTCTTCAAAGTCTATGCTATCTGCTAAAATCACAGTTCTAAGGCTATCAAGAAATTTTTGAGAAGCCATAATGTCTTCCTCAGATGGCTTAGGCGTCATGAGGATATGGCGAGTCTTGAAGGTATTACCACGTTTTTGCTGTAGCTCTATTAGATGATAACCAAACTGTGTTTCAATGGGCATAGAAAGTTCATTTTCAGCCAAGGTCATAGCGCTAGCCTCAAACTCAGGAGCTAGCTCTCCACGTCTATAAAATGGCAACTCTCCTCCACGGGCGGCTGATCCTGGATCTTCAGAATATTGTCGCGCAAGGGCTGCAAAGGATTCCCCTCTAATTAGTTGACCCCTGATTTCATACATTTGCTTTCGTACTGCCTCCTTTTGTTTTTTCCCAGCTTCAGGAGTCTTTACAATTTGCCCAATGATTACTTCTGTAGAGAAAAAAGGCAAACTATCACTTGGTATACGCCCAAAGAATTTTCTCACTTCTGCAGGTGAAACTTTGATTCCGGAGGTGATCTCATCCTGCATCCGTTGAACAACCATTTGTTCTTTGATATCATCAAAAAGGTCCGATTCAATCTGATCTAGACTTTTTCCGTAGTATTTTTCTATTTCCTCTTCAGAGCCGATTTGAGAAACCATATATTCCACTCTTCTGGTGAGGTTGCTTTGTACCTCCAAGTCATCTACTATCACTGAATCGATTTCGGCTTTGGCCAAAAGCATTTTGTTTACAACCAATTGCTCCAAAATGTCACATTTGGCAGTGCTGGTTCTAAACTCACCCCGCGAAAGATAGTCGAGGTACCCTTTCTCAAGATCTGATTGCAAGACAATATAGTTGTCCACTTTGGCTATAATCTTGTCGATTACCACACCATTAGTTTGACCTACACCTAAAAATGGGATCAATAAGCAAATTCCTCTAACGATATACTTCAAATAGCTTGTTTTGCTTAGCATCTTCATAAACTTCATCTTCTAGCTTCTTCTTCAGAGCGATTTTTCTCTTATTGATAATGATATTAACAATGTCATCCTTTATAAACTCCAATGGAGAGATTTCATTTGAAATTTTATAGTCAAATATTTTAACGAAATAGATAAACTCTTTGTCATTCGTCTCTGAATAGCTGTTTTTACTAAATAATTGATTTTTGTTTTCGACTTGTTCTAAAGGAGTTCCTAATATGAGTTCATCTAAGATGATCCAGGTGGAGTCATCAAGAAAGGATTTATTGGCGAATTGATTTATATAGTTTTTAATGTCTTCGGTATTGCTATTCGGGTATTCTCTAAAATTTCTCCGAAACTGTCTTACGTTCGGAGCATCCTTAGGGACTTTTGCAAAGATGCACTTTACTATTGTTTGTCGGAGTAAGAAATTGTCTGCTTTTTCACTATAGTATGTTGCTATATCCTCATCACTCACAACATTATTCAAATGCTGATTGATGTATTTTTTCTCAAAAGAGTGGACAATCAATGCATATCGATAATCGAGTACCTTTCGCTCGATTTCGGCCTCATTCAAATCCACGGTTTCCAAAGCTCTAGAGATCATGAGCTGTTTTTTAGTCCAGTCATCCACATACTTCTCTATCAATTTGGCACTATCTGATGGGTTCATGCCTTTGGAGGCAATGCCCGTCAAGTCTGATTTTTCGAGATAGCTATCCATACTCCTAGCCACTGGAGGCTCGGATATAATTTCTTTCGGTCGGAAAAATTCACAACCAGATAGAATGCACAAGCATAAAATAGAGGCAAATCTCATTTAATTAAGCTTTTTTGTAAGCCTGCAAATATTGTAATTCTTCTCCGTTGAGAACTCTATTTTATCCATTATTCTTTTAACCAACATAAGGCCAACTCCTCCTTTTCTTCTAGCGTTCACGATCTCATCAAGTGATGGTTCGGCATAGGAGTTTGGATTGAAACTTTCGCCTTGGTCTCTGATAGTAAATACCAGCTCATTAAGTGCATTTAAGTCCACGCCGATTTGTATAGACTGAGTTGGGTTACAATTATTAGAATGAATGATGAGATTAGCACATATTTCGTCAACCGCGAGCACGATCTTGTGTACTTCCAATTCCCCAAGATTGTAGCTTAAAAGCAGGTCTCCAACAAATTCCCGAATCCTAATGAGGTTGGTTTTACTACATGATATGTTGAGTGACTTATGCATTGATCAACTCCACTGCGCTTGATTGGTCAGGAACAATTTGCATTAAATGTTGAAGTCCCAATATTTGAAAAACTTCGAGAACTTTTTCGGTTAGCCCAAAAAGCACCAATTTTATGTTTTTTGACTTAAAGTCATCTAAGTAGGAGATGAAAACTCCGAGTCCTGCAGAAGAGATGTATTCGAGCTGTGACAAATCCAGAAGTACGTTTTTAGTGGTTTCCGAGGACGTTTTTAAAGCATTGTCCAAAGTAATGGATGTGCTCGCATCAATCTCTCCTACTACTTGAAGGATTTGGTAATTTTCCTGCTCTTCAATATTTATATTCAACATATTCTTTATTTAAATCGGACTATTGTAAGTGTATAGTCATCGTCAAGTTTATTGCCTTCTAGAAATGTAGTGAGGTCATCGATTAGCCCTTCTTTTATTCCTTCAACAGATCGGTCAAGATGTTGCTTCAATGATCTCTGTAGACCTTCAGCGCCATATTGCTGCTTTCTAGGGTTCTTAGCTTCTGATATCCCATCGGTGTATAAAAGCAATAGATCACCACTTCTATACTTTATAGTTTCCTCTTCAACGTAATCATTATAATTTGAGTTTCTCAGGATGCCTAAACCCATACCATTCTTATCCAGCTCATGGATTTCTCCTTTTGACTTGTCATAAAATATGGCTGGGCAATGACCTGCTCTTGAATAGCTAAATTGTTTTTTAGTAGTCTCTATGACAATGAATATGGCGGTTATAAATGACTTACTCTCCAAACACCTGCCAATGGCCTGATTTGCCTCAATCATGAAACATGATGCTGTGCTTGACTTCTGAGCCAAACTGTGGAAAATGCCTCGCATCTGAGCCATATTGAAAGCGGCAGAAGTTCCTTTTCCTGAAACATCACCAATAATCAAATGGTGAAGGCCTGGTACGGGCTCGAGAATATCATAATAGTCTCCACCAACTTCATCAGCAGCCATGCTATAAGCCTCGATCTCAAAGGCACTATTGTGCTCCAGAGTGGCCGGAAGCAAACTTTTCTGTACAGTCTTCGCGATTTTAAGTTGCTCCTTATAGCGCTCGTTTTCAATGGCTTCTCCTATCAACCTGAAATTTTCTAGAGAGATACAGGCTTGATTCACGAATGTGCGGATAATAGCCACCATCTCCCGATTGTAAGCATCAGACACTTCTTGTAACAAGACAAGAACGCCTATTTGCTCATTCTGTATCATCAAAGGCATAGCCAAGATTGACTTGAAATCACCGCGATCTAGACTCCCAATTACTTTATTGGTCATAGGGTCTGAGCCCAAATCGTAAGCCAAAATGCGCTTAATTCCATCTTGCTTGGCACTCAGGCTAATGTCCTTTGACTCTTTTTGAGAAATACCCCGTGTGACGATCTTTCTGGGTTCGTCTGCTATTTCCAGCCAAGCAGCATCAGCAAATACGGCGCTCATTGAGCTTTCCAATAGAATCTCATAAGTCTGCTCTGCGCTTTGCCCTGCAGGTATCGATTGGCTCAACTTCTGAAAATCTACAGCCTCTTGCATTTTTCGTTCAAAAACAGAGGAAGTAGGCAGGTTGAATAATGTGACTAGGATAGCTACCGCTGCATATATCAATATAAATATGAACAATGCTACAAAGTAGACTCTATTGAGTAAGTCCAAATGCAAGATTCCCGTTTCTGAGAAATTGAGCATGTTGAGCAAAAAGTGGTACAGATAGATGCCAGATAGTAGTATAAAGAGAATGCTTTTCCACTTCTGTTTGAAATTCAAATAGGCAATCCATTTTAGATTGAATGATAGGATCAAGCCTAGAATGCCCAAGAAGATAAGTGCGATATTGAAGTTTACGCTTAAGAAGTCATTCCCAAAAAGGTCAAAGACAAGGGCACCTAGCAAGGCGGATTCAAATAGGCTCCAAAACTGAATTAGATTTTTTGATTTCTGATATAAGATCAAACGCTTCCAAACCACGAAGGTGGAAACGAGATAGATAACTACCAGCCCGATGAGGATATCATAAAGGAAATTTACCGTGAATGGATTTTGACTTATAGTACTTCTGGCAAATACATAAAAGAAAAATCTTATCAGCAGCGATCCTATAGTTGTCAAAAGACCAGTGATAAATACTTTCCACAGAAGATCAATGAAATTGATACTATCTGCCTTTGAAATGGTATATCTGTAAAAGGCAAGAGTCGATAGGACCAATGTGATCAAAAAGACTTGCGGGACGATTTTTGATAGCGCTACATTGAGCTGATGCTGCTCTATGAAAAGAAGGTATAGGTCAAAAAAGACAAAGAGCAACCATGACAGTATGCCTGCGAGAAAGCTTAATCTAATTTTTAGTTTACCTGAGAGCATCTGAACTTGTAAAAATACTAGCCTTGAGGCCAATAAAAAAGCCATCCATGTAATCAAGGATGGCTTTAGATTTTTTTAACAAACGATAATTAACGGCTATAATTTGGAGCCTCACGTGTAATCGTGATATCGTGTGGGTGACTTTCTGCATATCCGGCTGCTGAGATCTTCACAAACTTGGCGCTGTGAAGGTCTTTGATTATTCGAGCGCCGCAGTAACCCATACCTGCTTTCAGTCCACCAGTGAGCTGGTAGAGTACTTCAGAGACCATTCCTTTGTAAGGCACACGTCCTACTATTCCCTCTGGAACGAGCTTTTTGATATCGTCCTCAGCATCTTGGAAGTAGCGATCTTTCGAGCCATCTTCCATCGCTTCTATCGATCCCATGCCTCTGTAAGTCTTGAATTTTCTTCCTTCATAGATGATCATTTCACCTGGGGCTTCTTCAGTGCCTGCCAAAAGTGAACCTATCATCACACTGCTTGCACCACCCGCAAGTGCTTTAACTAGATCACCTGAAAAACGGATTCCACCATCAGCTATGATCGGAATATTTTTACCCTGAAGAGCTTTTGCAGCTTCATAAACAGCCGAAAGTTGTGGAACACCTACGCCAGCTACAACACGGGTAGTACATATACTTCCTGGCCCCACACCAACTTTTACAGCATCTGCACCCGCCTCTGCCAATGCTATGGCAGCTTCGTAGGTGGCGATATTTCCAACGATGAGTTCCAAATCTGGGAAAGCTGCTTTTACTTTTTTCGCTGCGTCTATTACGCCTTTTGAGTGGCCATGAGCAGTATCAATACTTACCACATCTACTCCAGCGCTTACCAATGCCGCGATCCTGTCAATCATATCTGGTGTCACACCTACTGCCGCACCTACTCTAAGGCGGCCATACTCGTCTTTACAAGCATTTGGACGGTCTCTGTTTTTTAAAATATCCTTATAAGTAATTAGTCCAGTCAGACGACCATCTTTATCAATAATCGGTAGTTTCTCGATTTTGAACTCCTGAAGTATTTCTTCTGCTTCTTTCAATCCGACCTCAACTTGCGCAGTGATCAGGTTTTCTGAAGTCATGATCTCCTTGATAGGGCGCTTCATGTTTTTCTGGAAGCGAAGGTCTCTATTAGTAATAATACCAATAAGTTTTTTATCACCATCAATGACTGGAATACCACCAATCTTGTTTTCGCGCATGATCTTCTCAGCGTCTCCCGCCACGCTATCGTGAGAAAGTGTGATAGGGTCGAGGATCATCCCACTTTGCGAACGCTTCACTTTACGAACTTGAACGGCCTGTTTTTCTACAGACATGTTTTTGTGAATGAATCCTAAACCACCTTCTAAGGCCATCGCAATTGCAAGGCTAGATTCTGTCACAGTATCCATAGCAGCTGATACCAAAGGGATATTCAGCGTAATGTTTCTTGTGAGTTGGGTAATAGTTTCCGTATCTCTAGGGAGGATTTCCGAGTAGCCCGGAAGGAGAAGCACGTCATCATATGTAAGTGCTTCAAAGAGGAATTTGTTGTCGAGACTCATGCAAACAATATTTGTTATTATTTGCAGCACGAAATTAAAAGGTCTTTAAGAGATTGCGAAACTTAATGTGATTTATAATTTACATGCATGCCTGACTTCTTCTCCACATTCGTTGATCAACTCTATCAAACTACAGCGCTTGAGGCCATAGCTGTGTTCTTCGGACTCTTGAGCGTTTGGTATTCAAAACAGGAAAACATTTTGGTTTATCCTACTGGGATCATTTCAGTGCTCATTTACATCTATCTCACTTTCGAATACAAGCTCTATGCAGACATGGGGATCAATGGCTACTACTTTGTGATGAGCGTATATGGATGGTATAATTGGACCAGCACGAAATATGCAACCGGTCAGATCCCTATTTCCACACTTTCGAAGCGAGATTGGGGATATTTAGTATTGTTTCTTTTGGTGTCTTTTGGACTGATTTACTGGCTATTGTTGAACTTTACCGATAGTGATGTGCCGGCCTGGGATGCTTCTACCACTTCTTTTGCCCTGTTGGGGATGTGGCTGATGGCCAGAAAAAAAATCGAAAACTGGTTGGCTTGGATCATCACAGATTTGGTATCAATGCCATTATATGCGTACAAAGGACTGCCGTTTACGTCATTTCAATTTTTCATATTTACTATACTCGCGACGTGGGGATATTTTGCATGGAAGAAAAGTCTAAAAATCTATGATTAGAAGAATAGCTGTAATAGGTCCTGAGTCTACAGGGAAAAGTGAAATCTGCCAGCATCTTGCTAGGATTTATGAAACGGAGTGGGTGCCAGAATTTGCAAGGTTTTATTTGGATAGGCTGGGCAGGCCATATGAGCAGGAAGATCTGCTTCAAATAGCTCAGGGCCAAATGATCTGGGAAGATGATAAGGCTGACCAGGCGGAGGAATATCTTTTTTGTGATACCAACATGATCGTGATGAAGATTTGGAGCGATCACAAGTATGGTACCACCGATTCTTGGATAGAGCAAGAGCTGGCCAGTCGTAAGTATGATTTTTATCTGCTTGCCAATATTGATTTGATATGGAGACCAGATCCACAGCGTGAGCATCCCAAGCACAGAAAGCATTTTTTTGAGATCTATGAAAACTACTTGAAAGAGCATCAAATGCCTTATGGGATTGTATCTGGGATAGAAGATTTACGCATTGCGTGTGCTCAAAAATTGCTCAGAGAATTTTTCAAGGATTAGAATTTAGTATCATTGCAATATTAAAGGGGTGCCTTACAAACTCTGTTGAAGCTGGACGCAGCAAAAACAAAGTGTATCGGGCTGAGATCATACCCAAGTAACCTGATCCAGATAATGCTGGCGTAGGGAGTATGATAAAAACCAGTTGGGGAGTCCCCACTTTCCGTATGGTTAAATGCAATTATTCAAACAAAAATGAAAATCGTAATCGTTTCGATGCTTTGGCTGGCACTGCTATTACCTGCCACATCACAATTTGTCTTGGAAGGTCAAATCGCCAACCAAAAGGGTGACCCACTTCCTGGAGCCACCATTCAATTAAAATCCACAAAGTACAATTCAGTATCAGACATTGACGGGAAATACAAAATGTCATCAATTCCAGCGGGAGACTATTTACTCAAAGTGTCTTATGTTGGATTTGAGACATTAGAAAAATCCCTTTCCATTAATGAGAATCAGGTTTTGAATCTGGAGCTCAAGGAAAGTGTCTTGCAAGGCGATGCTGTATTTGTCTATGCCACGAGAGCTTCAGAGGAGTCTCCTACCACTTTCACTTCTATTGATAGCAAAGAGATTGCCGAAAGAAACAATGGTCAGGACATCCCCTTCATACTTCAGTATACACCATCCATGGTTGTGACCTCTGATGCAGGGAATGGTATTGGTTATACGGGAGTGAGGATAAGAGGAAGTGACCCAACTCGTATCAATGTGACGGTTAATGGCGTGCCCATCAATGATTCAGAATCACATGGAGTATTTTGGGTGAATATGCCGGATTTCGCTTCTTCTGTGGACAATATTCAGATACAGCGAGGAGTAGGCACATCTACCAACGGGACAGCCGCTTTTGGTGCTTCTATGAACATGCAAACAGACATGCCAAGCATAGAACCCTATGCCGAAGTGAATAACAGCTTTGGTTCATTCAATACCCGCAAGCATACCGTAGAGATCAATTCTGGTTTGATCAACGATCGATTTGCCTTTCAAGGCAGGTTATCAAACATTGCCTCAGATGGGTTTATAGATCGTGCTAGTTCCGACTTACAGTCATATTTCTTATCAGGTGGATATTATGGAAAGAAAACGGTGATCAAAGCATTGACTTTTGGAGGCAAGGAAGTCACCTATCAATCTTGGTGGGGCACGCCACAGTCTCGATTAGAAAATGATGAGGAAGGCATGAATGAAGTCATTGCCAATAATGGCTACTCCGAAGAGCAAACTGCTAATTTGTTAAGCTCTGGGAGAACCTTCAATTACTATCTGTACGACAATGAAGTGGATAATTATCAGCAGGATCACTACCAGCTTCATGTTAGCCATGAGGTGTTTGAAGGATTGCAATTGGCAGCATCTGGTCATTATACCTATGGAAGGGGCTATTATGAGCAGTTTCGCGAACAAGATGATCTTGAAGATTACAATCTAAATGACGTTGTAATTGGCGAAGACACAATTACCTCAACAGATCTAATCAGACGTAGATGGTTGGACAACCATTTTTATGGCTTCACTTTCTCCGCGAACTATGAATCGGGCAAGCTAAAAGCAACGCTCGGTGGGGGGTGGAATAGATATGATGGTGATCACTTTGGTGAAATCATCTGGTCTCAGTTTGCTTCCAATGGCAGTATTAGAGACCGATATTATGACAACAATGGGTTGAAAACCGATTTCAACATTTTCCTTAAAGCGCAATATCAATTGTCACAAAAGTTATCTGTATTTGGTGATGCGCAGATTCGTACGATAGACTATCGTGCCAGAGGAGTGGATAATGATCAAAGAGACATTGACGTAGCCTCGAATTTCACTTTTTTCAATCCAAAAGTGGGTGCAACATATGCATTCAGTAAATATGATAATATCTATGCTTCATTCGCTGTGGGCAATCGGGAGCCTGTTCGAGGGGATTTCATAGATGCAGAAGTCGGAAAAACGCCATCTCAGGAAACGCTTCACAATCTTGAAATAGGATTCAGAAAGAATGCGAGCAATTATATGTTTCATGCTAACTACTATCTCATGAATTATCAGAATCAATTGGTGCTTACAGGTGCTGTAAATGACGTAGGGTCTTCTATTCGCGTGAATGTGCCTGACAGTTACAGAACAGGTGTTGAGTTGGTAGGAGCGTATACTTTAAGTGATCAACTTTCCTTGGGAGGTAATGTGACTCTTAGTAGAAACAAAATAGCTAGCTATACGGAAATACTTTACGATTATGGTCCGGCATTTGACGAGTACAAAGTGGTTGAGACTCCTTATTTGGAAACCAACATTTCATTTTCTCCAGAGGTGATTGCGGGTGGTCAGCTGACTTTTTCCCCACTTGACGTTTTGTCTTTTACCCTTTACGGCAAGTACGTAGGGGAGCAATACTTGGACAATACATCCAGTAATGATCGAAAAATAGATGCTTATTTCTTCAACGACTTAAAGGCTGATTTTATAATATCGAATGACATGTTCCAAGAGCTCAGACTTTCACTTATGATTAACAACCTGTTTAATCAACTGTATTCATCAAATGGCTACACTTTCGGCTATGCTGGAGGAGATTATGTGGTGAGGGAAAATTATTATTACCCACAAGCAGGAAGAAACTTCATGCTTTCGCTTGGCTTAAAATTTTAGAATGAAGGCTATTTATAATTAGCAGCTAGTATTCGATATTGATTGAGAATGCTACGAACGGAGTAACGAACATCTTTGCTGAGGTGCACTTGTTCATTGAATAGGCCACTTACGTAACCTTGCCAAATTACTCCGTTTGTTTTGCTATCAATGAAGTCTATCAACAAAGTGCCTTTTTCCATTTGGTAGTTTCTACCTACATAATTCGCCTCTTCGATGTTTTTCCAATCACCCTCGTTTTCTGAGCGATCGCCGTATAAATGATCCCAATTTTCAAGGGCTATTTGGTCGTATCCCCTGAATGACAATGAGCTGTCAAAGACCTTATAAGCAATGTATATTGAAGGATTTTCGGACCTTTTATATCCTTGTGATATAAGCCTTCTCTCTATTTCATGTTTGATCATACCATCACTCAGGCCATTGTAATTCACAGTATCTCCTAGGTTCAAAAAATCGAAGGAAGAGTATTTTTTGAATCTACCACGGTAACTATAATCTGATTCAAGGACGAATTCGCGCTCTGCAATGCAGCCAAAGAGTGAAAAAGCTAAAATTACTATGACAAGTGATTTCATAAATTTCTAACTATTTGAGTGTAGAAATTGATTTTATTACTTTCAATTTAATTCAAACTATCAATAATCCATGTCTTCACACCATATCGTTCGTGACGAACAAGAGCCCGCACTACTCATTTGCGACTTGGACGACATCCCAACAGAGGTGCTGCATTCATTGTTGGAATGGTCTCCAACAGTGGTGTGCT
>JBLIFO010000061.1:0-14418 GCA_047633875.1 Marinoscillum sp.
AACTTCCCTGACTACTGACAACTTAAAAGCATAGCTGTAGTCTTTCTGAGTTCGCTTAACGTACTGATTATCATTACTCTTTTTCATAACGTCACTTTTTGTGTAACGCTATTTCAGGACGGGACATTAATTACAATCCTGCTTTATATGAAAGAAATGAGGTAGACCTCCAAGGTTTTCAAAACCTTGGAGGTCTTTTTGCACGAAAGATTGCTTAGTACCTCGCAATAGACGGAGTAAGCAACAGTTCGGTCTTTCTATTCCATATTCCCATCACCCTTCGGATGGTTTATGTTATTTTCGATCTTCAAATCAATTGAACACTATGCGCATCACACAATCTCTCTGGTTGCTTGTTACTTTCTTGTCCTCTTTTGCCTGTTTGGCACAGTTACAGTCGCCGAAAGATTTTCTTGGTTACGAGCTTGGTAGCCAGTTTAGCAGACACCATCAGGTAGTTGATTATTACCAGCATGTAGCTGATCAGTCGGAGCAAATGGAGCTCTCTCAATATGGCGCGACCTATGAGAAGCGTCCACTTTATTTGGCTTACCTGTCCACGGCCGAGAATCTTGAGCGATTGGATCAGATCAAAGACGACAATCTCAAGCGCGCAGGACTCCTTGAAGGCACGCCGGAGACAGATGTGGTCATTGTTTGGTTGAGCTACAATGTGCACGGCAATGAGTCCGTCTCCACGGAGGCTTCCATGGCAACTACTTTCGAGTTGCTGAATATTTCGCGCAAGCAAAAGGACTTCTTTGCTAATATGGTAGTCATCATTGACCCCTGTCTGAATCCTGATGGGAGGGAACGCTACGTCAATTTTTATTACCAAAAAGGCCAAATACCCTTCAATCCCGATAGTGATGCATGGGAGCACAACGAGCCTTGGCCGGGCGGTCGGGCCAATCATTACCTCTTTGATCTCAATAGGGACTGGGCGTGGCTTTCGCAAATAGAAAGTCAGCAGCGCATTACCGTTTACAATGAATGGCTGCCGCAGATTCATGTGGATTTTCATGAACAGGACGTTAATGAGCCTTACTATTTCGCCCCAGCGGCAAAGCCTTATCACAACCAGATCACCAAATGGCAGACAGATTTCCAAGTGGAAATCGGCAAAGCCAATGCCGAAATATTCGATGAGCAGGGGTGGTTGTATTTCACAAAGAAGCATTTTGACTTACTATATCCCAGCTATGGCGACACCTACCCAACCTACAATGGCTCCATTGGGATGACTTATGAGCAGGGCGGCTCTGGTCGCGCTGGATTGGGCGTGATTACCGAAGTGGGCGATACGCTGACAATGGCCGATCGCATCGCGCACCACACAGCTACGGGACTTTCCACGGTTCAGGTCGCTTACGCAAACAAAAGCCGTCTTTTGAGCGAATTCAAGAATTACTTCAAAGAGTCCGCTAGTGTTACTTACAAAAGCTATGTCCTCAAATATGAAGGTGACGACCGAAAGTTTAGCGATATCAAATGCTATTTAGACAAGCACAGCATAGTATATGGAAAGCCGGAGGCTTCCAAAAAATCAACTGGCTATCATTACAAAACGGCCAAGACCGAATCCTTCGATGTGTCCAGCAAAGACCTCATCATCAGCACCGATCAGCCTAAGTCTAAGTTGGTGACCATTCTCTTCGAGCCAGTCACGGCACTTGAAGATTCGCTCACCTATGACATTACGGCTTGGAGCTTGCCCTATGTCTATAATATCGATGCCTACGCTTCTAAGACCCTAATTGCCAGTAGCAAAGTTGCGCCAGAGCAGCTTGCCGCAAAAAATGACTTGATGTCAGATGCTTACGCCTACATCTTCGATTGGTCCAATATGGCTGATGCCAAAATGCTTGCTGAGTTATTAAAAAAGGACATCAAAGTTCGGTTTACCCAAAAGCCAATGAGCATTGGAGGTCAGGCATTTGGTAGCGGTTCTGTCATTGTCCTCAAAGCTGACAATCCGAGTAAAGACTTATCAATCAAAGTAAGTGATATTGCTCAAAATTTTGGTGTAAATATTACTTCTGTAAACTCTGGATGGGCACGTGAAGGTCCAGATCTTGGTGCCGATGATGTGCGCTTCCTCAAAGCTCCAAAAGTGGCGTTATTAGGTGGGAGTGGAGCTAGCTCATTGGACTTTGGAGCCACTTGGCACTTCTTTGAGCAAGAGCTCGGTTATCCTATCACTACCTTATCTACTGATTATTTCTCCCGTGTAGATCTCAACACTTACGATGTTTTGATTCTTCAAAATGGAGGTTATGGTGCTTTGGAAGCGGCTGACGTTGATATGATTTTGGAATGGGTAAAGTCAGGAGGTAAGTTAATAGCTGTGCAGGGTGGTATTGATAAAGTCACTGAGCAGCTAGGTCTATCCATTTCAAAGTATAATTCTCCAGAGGAGCAGGAACTTTTCGAGGCATCAGAAGCCAAGAAAAAGGAAGACAACAAACTCTTGCCAGAGTCCTCTCGCGAACGAAAGAGCCTAGAAGATTATGTAGCAGGAGCTATTTTCAAAGTGTCCATAGATAATACCCATCCTTTGGGATTTGGTTATTCAAAGGATTACTACTCCTTGAAAACATCTACATATAGATTCGGATTGCTAGAGAAAGGCAATGTCGGAGTGATCTTAAGTGAGAAAGATCATTTGAGTGGCTTTGCTGGCCAAGGTGTAAAAGCCAAAGTAGCCAATTCTTTGATTTTTGGGGTTGAAGATTATGGGAGTGGTCAAGTGGTTTATATGGTAGACAATCCACTCTTCCGATCATTCTGGTACGGTGGTGAGCTTTTGTTTGCCAATGCAGTCTTTTTCGTAGGCCAGTAAATGGACAATTGGTTCAAAAGGAATCTTTCTAGCCCGATCATCAATCATTTTGGTAGGGCGAAAGTTGAAAGACATTTTACAGAACCACCCATACTTGTAGGAGGCTGTGGCCGGTCAGGCACCACACTGTTACTTTCGATCCTCTCGGCCCATCCGAGTATCTATGCCATTCCTTATGAAGCAGACGCTTTCACGAATTGGAAGAATGACAATGGCTCTCTAATTCCAACGAGACTAGATCGATTTCACAGATCTATATTGAAAGGGGAGGTCTCAAAGAATCAAAACAGATGGTGTGAAAAGCGCCCCGCCAATGTCAATCATATCCAACCCATCTTAGATTACTTTGGCCCAAAGGCGAAGTTCATTCATCTTGTTCGTGATCCCCGTGCTGTTTGCACTTCCTATCATCCCTCTGACGCTAATAATTATTGGATTCCGATAGATCGCTATGTTCAAGATGTTTCCAATGGATTGCTTTATAAGGATCACCCTCAGGTTTATACTTTGAAATATGAAGATCTAGTATTGGGAACAGATCAAACCATGGCTCAGCTTTGTCAGTTTTTGGAAATTGACCATTCTGCAGAATTAAAGGATTGGTCGAATCATGCAACTGTTCGACAGCATAATGCTTGGAATGAGTCAGTAAAACCGATCTCCGTAGATAGTTTGTCAAAATGGAAGGACCTGAGGCATTCGACAATAATCAATGATTTGAGACGTAATAAGTCAATACTAAAAATCATGGATACCCTTGGTTATTCTTTATAATATTCTCATTTAATTAGTATTTAATACTAATAATATTTGTTTTGTTAGATTAATTCCCCATTTTTAAGCCATAATAGATCAGGTTATGGAAAAGGATACTAAATATTTTAGGGTTGCGGATTTGATTGCGCGAAGTGCAGATGTCACCTTTGATGATGAATATGCACTAAAGCTCAATTCTAAGAAATTGAAATCAGGCAAATGTCAAGTCAAGTTCTATGCGACTATCAAAGAGCGCAAGGACATGTATGGCTATGTACTGGTAGATGCGAATAGGACGCTGAGAGATGTAGTAGTAACTATCAAAGAAAAACTCAATACAATTCGTCAGACCAGAGAATTTCATCATCTACATTTGTATTCCATTGGGAAGATGGGTAAGGACGATATCAACTTTATCATTTTTGATAGCTAATCTTTAGACTTAATAAACTTATTCACTGTGGGAATCATATCAGAAAACATCAAATACCTAAGAAAACAACTTGGCTACACGCAAGAGCAATTCGCTGAGCAAGTGGGTATAAAGCGATCAGTTGTTGGAGCATATGAAGAGGCTAGGGCAGAGCCACGTCTTCAAACGCTTTTGAAAATAGCAGATGTGTTAAGTGTATCTACCGATGATCTAATCAGTGTGGATCTGACCAAGCTAGTAAAAGGCGAAAGACGAAAAGAGCGTGTAAAGATACTTTCCATTACAGTAGATAAAGAAGATAACGAGAACATAGAGCTCGTTCCTCAAAAAGCCTCGGCAGGTTACATGAATGGTTTTTCTGATCCCGAGTATATCTCCGAGTTACCAAAGTTTAATTTGCCAATGCTCCCAGGTAATGCCACTTACAGAGCATTCGAAATATCTGGGGACTCCATGCTACCTATCGCATCAGGTTCTATTATCATAGGAAAGTACTTGGAGTCCATAAGTGATATTAAGAACGGCAAGACCTACATTCTCATTACCAATCAGGAGGGAGTAGTTTACAAACGTGTTTTCAACTATATCGAAGAGAAAGGAACGCTCTACCTTGTCTCAGACAATAAATCCTACTCGCCATACGAAGTAGCACCTGATGATGTAATGGAAGTCTGGGAAGCCAAAGCCTTCATCAGTGTCCAGTTTCCAGATCCGCAAGCAGCGAATGAATTATCAATGGACAAAATCGCTGGTCTCGTCCTCAACCTGCAGCATGATGTGGAACAAATAAAGAAAAATATCAGTTAGTCGCATCTTAGCACCTGTTGCTTCGTAAAATAAGACTTGATTTGCATTCTCGTCTAAGCCTAAGTTTGTGCGCATTGTTTAAGAAACTCATTTTTATTGCCTGTTCCCTTCTTTCAGGATTGGCTTATGCTCAGGTCATTACTGTGTCTGGTAAAGTCACAGAGTCCGCCAGTGGAACACCTATTCCTTTTGCTAATGTGGTATTCCTAGGAACTCAAGAAGGAGCTATCACAGATTTTGAGGGGAATTTTGTCGCTTCCACTTCTTTGAAGGTTGATTCAATAGAGGTGAGATATATTGGCTTTGTCAAAAGAACCAAAACTGTCGCCAGAGGTACCGCCCAGATTATCAATTTTCAGCTCGATGAAGATGTACAGACCTTAGGTGAGGTGGTAGTTTATTCCGGAGAGAACCCAGCTTGGCCCATTATGAGGTCAATGGTGAAAAACAAAAACACCAATGATAAGCGCTCACTTTCCGCTTATGAATACGAAAGCTACACTAAGGTTGAATTTGATGTAGATAACATATCAGACAAGTTTAAGGATCGGAAGATCGTCCAGAAAATAACGAACGTTTTAGATAGTATTGAGCGAATAGCAGGAGATGACGGAAAGCCGATCTTGCCAGTTTTCATTTCAGAAGCGATCTCTCGATTTTATTATAAAAGTGATCCAACATTCCGTCACGAAAACATCATCAAAACCAAGGTAAGCGCTGTAGGAATTACAGATGGAACGCTCACTTCTCAAGTGATTGGCTCGACTTTTCAGGAGTACAACTTTTATCAAAACTGGTTGAATATCGTCACTAAGGATTTCGTATCACCACTGGCAGATGGATGGAAACTTTACTACGAGGTATACTTGGAGGATAGCGCCTATATCAATGAGCATTTTTGCTATCGAATAGACTTTTACCCGAAGCGAGAGCAAGATCTGGCGTTCATGGGTACTATGTGGATCACTAAGAATGAGTTTGCATTAAAACGCATTGATGCTCAGGTCACTAAGGCTGCCAATCTAAATTATATTGAGAAAGTAAAAATCCAGCAAGACTTATTGAAAACTTCAGCAGGACCATGGCTACCCGAAAAAACACGTGTAGTTGTGGATGTTTCGCAACTCACAGATAAGACAGCAGGGATGCTGGCAAAATTCTATGTCTCCACGAAGGATCATATCGTCAATGACCCTAAGCCAAACAAATTTTATCTCAATCCAGTGGTAATGGAAGAAACAGTTCGCCAGTCGGACGAAACCTATTGGGCAGACAATCGACATGATTCGCTTTCACCAACCGAGATCAATCTTTTTTCTATGATTGATTCGATGAAAAAAATACCAGTTGTGAAAACCTATATGGATATCGCAAAATTTGCGGTGAATGGATATTATAAAATAGGTTCAATCGACTTTGGCCCTTATTCTACCTTCTTTGGAAATAACAATATAGAAGGTGTCAGAGTAGGTTTTGGTGGACGTACTACCATTGATTTGAGTAATAAGTGGACATTTGGAGGTAATGTGGGCTATGGTTTTGATGATGAGCGATTCAAATATCGTTTTTATGCAGATCGGATTTTAGATAGACAGCCGTGGACAACCATTCGATATGAACAACAGAGGGAAATAGAGCAGGTCTGGTTGCTAAACGACCAGATAGAGCCAAATAGCTTATTTTATACCCTAAGCCGCTTTGGTACGCTTACACAGCCTTTCTTGATTAATAAATATCGACTGAGTATGTTCAGGCAACTCAGCGCAGGCTTTGGCGCTTCACTTGCTGTAAAACATGAGTCTTTCAAGCCATACTATGATTTTCAGTATTTCAAAGAATATGGTGATGCTACAACGCAAAGTAATTATGAAGTCACGGAGGCATCACTTTCTGCACACTATTCCAAAGATGAGCTCTTCGCAATCAATGACAATGAGCGCATCAGTCTCGGAACACTTCGCTGGCCAGCGTTTAATTTAGATTATGTCTATGGCTTTAAAAATGTGTTAGGAAGTGATTTCTCATACCACAAAGTGAAATTAGGTGTGGTCAAAGACCAAAAGATGGGCTTGCTAGGTAAGGCAAATATCAAGCTGAATGGTGGCTATATCATTGGCGATTTACCTTACACTTTGCTTTATAATACCATTGGTAACCAAACCTTCTTTTATGTCAATTTTGCTTACAACCTGATGGACTTCTTTGAGTTTAGCATGGACAAATATGTAGAATTGAGATATCGACATTCATTTGAAGGATTCCTATTGAACTCTATACCTCTGATGAAAAAGCTGAAGTGGAGATTGATAGGTAGCGCAAATATGCTTTATGGAGATATAAGTGATAGAAATGTCGCCATGACCCAAACCAAACTCGACCCTGATGGAAATGTGATTTTACCATTTAGTCGAATGGATAATCGTCCATATGTTGAGCTAGGGTATGGAGTGGAAAATATCTTTAAAATATTCTCTGTGGAAGCTTTTCATAGATTGACATACCTTGATGAGCCTGATGTTCGTAAATTTGGACTCAAGTTCAATATCCAACTGATTTTATAGTGTATCACCGGCTACTTTTCATTGCCATCATTTTTTATTCCTGTTCTGAGGCGCATCGTTACCCAATTACGGAAGAGGATGCTGGTATTGAATATTATCGTACTTCTTTGAAAAGCCTTAACGAGGAGATTTTGTCCAAGCCTAAGGATATATCCTTACGAAAAAGGAAACTTTTGATTTCAAAGAGGCTGGATTGGCCAGAAGATGTAAACACTGATATCAATTTGATCATAGATATGTCCAGTTTGGATTTACAGAGCTTTGACCTGTCACTTGAATATTATAAAAGCATCGATTCATTTGAAAAGCAACTTGAGCTGATTGACTATTGGGAAAGTATCTATGGGAAGAAAAGTGAGTATTTGACTTTAAAAGCCAATGCATATATTCGAGCTAGTAATTTTGAAGCAGCTGATTCTATACTTTGGCAATTGGTTAATACACCCGATTGCACGGAAGGTAATCTCCAGATTTCAGCTAATTTCTATTCAATGCAAAAGGATTCAGTTCGACTATCAGCAGTCTATGAACTCCTATTTCAAACAGATCCTTTATCAGAAAACTTGATTATGGGTTATGTTCCTCTTTTGCTCGCACAGAGCAGAGGAGATCGCGCTTTAGAAATATTTGAAATGCGTCAAGGACTATCAACTACAGATGAAGAAAAACTTTGGCTGGCAAGAACCTATGCACAGCAGGGTAACATTCAGCGGGCTCAAGATATACTAGAACCAATTGAATCTGATAGTGCTGTTTACCAAAGAGTTGAATGGTATGAACAGACTTTAGTTTTGGAATCAGCAGTTCGACTGCTTGACCCTATTATTGCTAGAGATAGCAATGAATATGCACTTTTCAAAAAGGCACAAATCACCCACAATCAGAATAAGGTTTACGAGTCTTACCGGTTGCTAAGTATTCTGATAGAAAAGGACTCTACTAACTCAAAAGCATTGAATGAAGCTGAGATAGTTGCTCGAAAAATCGCATATTTGCGCAACTTAAAAGAGCAGGAGAATAGAATTCCTGTTTTAGATATCAATTCCAAGAAATTAACAGAATGAGTGAAGTTAAGATCACTTTACCAGATGGTAGTGAACGATTTTATAAAGCGGGAGTAACACCAATGGATGTGGCGCTCAGTATCAGTGATGGACTTGCGCGTAATGTGTTGGCAGCCAAGATCAATGAAGATATACGGGATGCAAACACTCCAATCACAAACGATTCACGTGTCAGTTTACTTACTTGGAATGACAAGGAAGGTAAGTCTACAATGTGGCATTCCTCGGCTCACCTTATGGCGGAAGCGCTCGAAGCACTCTATCCTGGAGTCAAGTTAGGAATAGGACCGGCTATTGATAACGGATTCTATTATGATGTTGATTTTGGTGATCTGCACTTTGACAGTGAAAATCCGGAAGCGATTGAAAATAAAATGCTGGACCTGGCTCGTGAGAAAAACGAGTTCATTAGGTCTGAAATTAGTAAAAAGGATGCTGTTGCATACTTTACAGAGAAAGATGATGAATATAAGCTGGAGCTTATTGAAGGTCTCGAAGACGGTAGCATCACTTTTTATCAGCAGGGAAATTTCACGGATTTGTGCCGTGGACCACATATACCAAACACTGGCTTCATCAAAGCAGCTAAGATATTGAGCGTAGCTGGGGCTTATTGGCGTGGTGACGAAAAACGCAAACAGCTTACCAGACTTTACGGAATCACATTTCCAAAGCAAAAAGAGCTAAAGGAATACCTCGAATTATTGGAGGAAGCGAAGAAGCGTGACCATAGAAAAATAGGGAAGGAGCTAGGGCTTTTTACTTTTTCAGAAAAAGTAGGAAAAGGTTTGCCGCTTTGGTTGCCAAAAGGAGCTGTCCTGAGAGAGCGGCTAGAAAATTTCTTGAAGAAGGCTCAGGTAAAGGCAGGATATGATCAAGTAGTAACACCTCATATTGGTAGCAAGGAGCTGTATATCACATCAGGACATTATGCCAAGTACGGTGCTGATTCTTTTCAGCCAATCAAAACTCCTGCTGAGGATGAGGAATTCTTGTTGAAACCAATGAATTGCCCGCATCACTGCGAAATCTATAAGTCAAGCCCGAAATCATATAAGGATTTACCAATTCGCTATGCAGAATTTGGTACGGTTTATAGATACGAGCAAAGTGGTGAATTACATGGACTGACTCGAGTGAGAGGATTTACTCAGGATGATGCGCATATCTTTTGTCGTCCAGATCAGGTAAGAGAAGAATTTGCGAAGGTTATCGATTTGGTACTTTACGTATTCAAAACGTTAGGCTTTGATGATTACAATGCTCAGGTTTCATTGAGAGATCCTAAAACGCCAGAAAAATATATCGGTACAGATGCCAACTGGGATATTGCAGAACAGGCTATCATTGATGTCTCTGCAGCAAAAGGACTTAGAACCACAATTGCTTTGGGTGAAGCGGCTTTTTATGGTCCTAAGCTCGACTTTATGGTGAAAGATGCATTGGGAAGAAGTTGGCAGCTGGGAACTATTCAGGTGGATTATACGCTACCAGAGAGGTTTGAATTGGAATATATAGGTTCAGACAATCAAAAACACCGTCCTGTGATGATTCACAGAGCGCCTTTTGGCTCAATGGAACGTTTTATAGCGATACTTATAGAAAGTACAGCTGGAGATTTTCCACTTTGGCTAGCGCCAGAGCAGATTGCTATCTTGCCAATCTCTGAAAAGTATCATGAATATGCACTCGAATTATACCAGTCACTCCAGGAAAGGGATATCAGAGGGTATTTAGATGAACGTGACGAAAAGATAGGAAAGAAGATCAGAGATGCAGAGATGAAGAAAATTCCTTTCATGCTAATCGTTGGGGAGCAAGAAGAGGCACAGAAAACAGTGTCACTTCGAGCGCATGGTAAAGGTGATCTAGGGAGTATGTCACTTGTTGATTTTGTTGAGCATTTTCAAAACACGATGAGTGCTCTCTTAAATAAAGAAAAATAGGATTTTTATAAAGAGAAATAATAAACGATATTTGCGTTTTGTTTTTCAATGGTAGAATTAAAAAAGGAGGGTAACAATTAGTAGACCATACAGAAAGCCATTTAGGGGTCGCGTAGAAGAGCCTTACAATGTCAACGAAAAGATTAGAGCCAGAGAAGTAAGATTGGTAGGAGAAAACGTCGAAGTAGATGTATATCCCACCTCTAAAGCTATCGAAATGGCTAAAGAGCAGGGACTAGATCTTGTAGAGATTTCGCCTACAGCTGTACCACCAGTTTGTAAGATTATCGACTACTCGAAGTTCAAGTACGAGCAGAAGAAGAAGCAGAAGGAGATTAAAGCCAAAGCTCAAAAGACAATCGTCAAGGAAATTAGATTTGGTCCCAATACTGACGAGCACGATTTCAACTTTAAGTTAAATCATGCGAGTAAGTTTTTAAAAGAAGGAGCAAAAGTTAAGGCGTATGTTCATTTCGTAGGTCGTACGATTGTTTTCAAAGAAAGAGGAGAGATTCTTCTTCTAAAATTTGCCCAAGCCGTAGAGGACTTTGGTAAAGTGGAGTTACTTCCAAAACTAGAGGGAAAAAGAATGTCTATTATTATTGCACCGAAACCAGTAAGTAAAAAGTAAATATAAAAATGCCAAAAGTTAAGACTAACTCAAGTGCTAAGAAAAGATTCAAACTGACAGGATCAGGTAAAATCAAAAGAAAGCACGCGTTCAAGAGTCACATTTTGACCAAAAAGGAAACTAAGCAAAAGAGAAATCTTACGCATGATGCCTTGGTTCACAAAAGTGATACTCCCAATGTTAAGCATATGCTTAACATCTAATTAGGTTCTATTGTAAAACCCGATGATCTGGCATGAAGATCTCCATAAGAGAGGCGCCAATTATCAAAAAATAAAAATGAAATGAGATCAGTAAATCATGTAGCATCCAGAGCTCGTCGTAAAAAGATGATGAAGCAGGCCAAAGGGTACTGGGGCAGAAGAAAGAATGTTTGGACAGTAGCTAAAAATGCTATTGAAAAAGGTATGGGATATGCATACCGAGACAGAAAAACTAAGAAAAGAGAATTTAGAGCGCTTTGGATTCAAAGAATCAATGCAGCTGTCAGAGTTTATGACCTGTCGTACTCACAGTTCATGGGTGGTCTAAAAGTTGCTAACGTTGAAATCAACAGAAAAGTCTTGGCTGATTTAGCAATGAATCATCCAGATGCTTTCAAGGCCATCGTTGATAAATCACAGAAATAATTAATAATCTTACTTACTGGTGAGTAGCCTGATTCGTATTAATGAATCAGGTTTTTTTATGTCTATATGGCAAATTCTAAGTGGAAGCCATGACCCTTCAACTGCTGGTATTTAGTCAAGTCAAATTCATAGAGATAAGCTCCCTTTTTTGAGTTGGTCTTGTCCTTTTCTTCAAGCCGTTTAAGGATATCAGTGGCTAATATTTTTTTTCTGAAATTACGATCATCAATAGTACGTCCATAGATGGCCTCATAGAGTCTTAATAATTGTGGGAGAGTAAATCGGTGTGGTAAGAGTTCAAATCCAATAGGGGAGATCACAGCATTCTTTTTGAGTTGCTCTATCCCTAGCTGAAGCATTTCGGCGTGATCCATGACCAGATTAGGTAATTCGTCTAACCCAAACCATCTAGCTCCATGTGTATTCACTGTATTTTTATGGAAATCATCAAGCTTTATCAAGCTCCAATAAAGTACTGAAACTACTCGACCTCCTGGATCTCTGCTGGATTTTCCAAAAGTCCTTAATTGTTCTAAAAAAACATCATTTAGACCTGTGAACTCGTTAAGTAGCCTCTTTGCTGCAGCTATGAGATCTTCATTTTCATTGATAAATCCGCCGATTAGTGACCATTCCCCAGAAAAAGGCGCTACTTTTCTTTTGAATAGTAGGATTTTCATGGCTTCTTCAACAGGATCATATCCTAATACCAGACTGTCGATAGAAACCCATATCTTTTCGTTCTGATAGACCATAAATGGACTGAATTTGTAATATTAATATTAAACGTTAAATTTACGTTTAATTAGGATTAAATCCTAAAGCCCCTGATAATGAAACCTGTAGCCACCATCAAAGACATTGCCCGAGAGCTTGGAATATCCACTTCCACAGTCTCTAGGATATTGAATGGATTGCACCAAGGCAATGCTGATCTTGCTAAAAAGGTACAAGAAACAGCAACAAAGCTCAACTATCAAGTCAATACTGCAGCTAAAGGGCTCAGGACCAATAAGACGAACCTAATTGGACTGATCGTGCCGGATGTAGGAGATGATTTCTTCGCCGCAATACTTTCAGGTATCGAGCAGCAGGCTGAATTGAATGGCTATAATCTTATGATTTGCCAATCAAATGAATCTTTTGATAAAGAAGCTGACTTGATCAAATCGTTAATAGCTTGTAATGTAGAAGGTATTTTGATCGCTTCGTCTCTCGAAACTAAGGATTCTAGTAATCTCGAATTAATAAAGAAATCAGGGAAGGAAGCGGTGCTTTTTGATAGACCTTTTGAGAATGATCTTTTCCCCAATGTGGCATTTGATGACTCATTGGGTACATATCTGTCTGGGCGGCACTTAATAAATCAGGGCCACAAACGCTTTTTGTACCTAGGACTCTCTAGGCAACTGCCCAATGACGAAGATCGACTGATGGGCTATAATAAGGCGCTGAGAGAGGGTGGTTTATCGCCGTGCAAGGTTATCTATGTTGATCAAATGGATACAACGGAGGCAAAACTAACAACCCATTGGAAATCAGGTGAGTATGATGCGGTAGTTTGCTTTAATGACATTATAGCCGCGCGTGCTCTGGCATTTTTTAATGAAAACAAAATAGGAGTGCCTAGTGAAATATCCCTAATGGGATTTGATAATAGAATACTATGTGAGTTTACTTATCCAAAACTGTCTAGCGTAGAGCATTCAGCAAAGAAGATGGGTGAAATGGCCGCTGATCAACTTTTGAAAATAATTAACAACATAGATGTGGAGCCTAAGGAAAATATTCCTGAGCTCGTACTCAGAAATACAACCCGATCTAGACTATGAATCAAGAATTAGTTTCAGCTGTAAAGGCATCATTTGCTAAGAATTTCGGGGAAATGCCTTTGCTTGTGCGCGCTCCGGGACGCATTAATGTGATAGGTGAGCATACCGATTATAACATGGGATTTGTGCTACCCGCGGCTGTTGGGCAAGGGACGTACTTTGCTATGGCAAAATCAAATGATAAAGAAGCTTGTAGTTTGATCTCATTGGATCTGAATGATCGATATGATTTCAAACTTTCTGAAATGGCGCCACTTGGTCAGGATTCTTGGCAAAACTATATTCTTGGTGTAGTCGCTGAAATCCAAAAGGCAGGCGGCAAATTAGAAGGATTCAACTTGGTGTTTTCTGGTGATGTGCCTAGAGGATCTGGTATGTCATCATCTGCAGCTCTGGAGTGCGGAACATGTCTTGGATTGAACGAATTGTTTGGGTTGGGATTTGATAAAGTCTCTATGGTGAAAATGTCTCAGAAAGCCGAGCACAACTATGCAGGGGTGATGTGCGGCATCATGGATCAGTTTGCCAGCATGATGGGTAAGCAAGATCAAGTCCTGCTTTTAGATTGTAAGACTTTGGAATATCATCACTTTCCGATGGTATTAGAAAATACCACATTGATGTTGTGTAACTCTAACGTAAGTCATAGTTTGGCCAGCTCAGAATATAATACGCGTAGACTTCAATGTAATGAAGGTGTGTCAGCCATTCAGAAGAAATATGAAGGAGTAGAGTCACTTCGAGATGTGAATATGGATCAATTAAATAACTGTAAATCGGAACTTTCAGAGGTGATATATAAACGGTGCAAATACGTAATAGAAGAGAGCGAGCGAGTACATGCAATCATTGCGGCACTTAAAAAAGGAGACATCAAGCAAGTTGGCGAAATCCTTAAAGTGGCTCAGCTAGCTATG
>JBLIFO010000062.1:0-13937 GCA_047633875.1 Marinoscillum sp.
ACTGGTCAGTTTTTGCAATTTCGGGCCTTGGGGCATTGTTGATTACTATGATTACGGTAAGCTATCATGCGATCAATTCAGCATCAAGCAACCCGCTAAAAAGTTTGCGATCTGAATGACATAAGAGAAGATTGTCCTGTTCAATTATCTAAACTATTATCGCCGTGGGCCGTATAATCACATCTACCGGCCGATTTATGCCGAAACTAGCAGAAAGCACTTTGGTCGGGCCGCAAAGGTGCGGCCGGCCAGGCATATAACTAATAAGATCTGTAGTAAGCCGTTTTCGACTAAATCTCAGGGTTTTCAATGTCTTTAATAGATTATTGTCCACTCTGCTGTTTTTGTTCGTTGAATTGTTCGAGTTAAAGCCCTAAATCAAGAATTCTAAGCAATTCATAGGAGCCTTCCATAATTTCATTAACCTCAGTGTCACCGTGTTTGTTTGCCTTGTATAATAGCGAATCTAGCAGTTTTTTAAATGTTGGCAAACTTGTATTTGTAACATTGGTATACATCTGTTCCTCCAAGAACCCAACCATCCAAAATAACCTGACATATATCAATTAAATAAAAGAGGATAATTTTGTCCGAAATAAGAATTACCTTATATATTTGCTAGACTAAAGGGAGAATATGTTTTCGAAAGCTTGTGAGTACGCATTGAAGGTAATGATTTATTTGGCATCCATAGAGGAAAAGGGAAAGCGCGCAGGGCTCAAGGAGATAGCTGGTGCGATCTCATCTCCAGAGGCATTTACTGCTAAGATCTTACAGCAGTTGGTTCGAAGTGGCCTACTGCAGTCTCTGAGAGGGCCGAGCGGGGGATTTAAGCTACACACAGCTAGATCTATCAGGCTTTTGGAAATCGTAGTAGCTATAGATGGAGATGGATTAGTGAAAAATTGCGTGCTAGGATTAGATAAATGCTCGAGTGAAATGCCTTGCCCTGTGCATGACAAGTTCATAGCTGTGCGTGACCATTTAATGGGGGTGCTCAGTGCTACTTCGCTTGAGGAAATTAAAGGTGGACTCTTGGAAAGTGACAAGTATTTTAGGGTGTGAAATTTTTTATTGTAAAAAAAGGATAAAAGGATCCGAAAATCTTAATAATGGAAAACTTAGAAAAACTGAAGGTTGGGAAGATTGTGAGTTTGAACTTTCGTACTTCCAAAGTATTCTACGCTCATGATATTGATTTTTGTTGCGGTGGAGGCTTAACACTTGAGGAGGCTTGTAAAAAACGAAAAGTCCCGCTTGAGCAGGTAGTCCAAGAACTCAATGAATCTTTCCGGACCGATGATGCGCACAATTATGACGAGATCTCAGCTACGGACCTTATCAAAAATATAGTAAGCATACATCACAAATACGTGGAAACTACAGCGCCAGCATTGCTTACTTACTTGGATAAGCTATGTGGTGTTCATGGGGATAAGTATCCAGAACTCTTCATAATCAGAGACTTGTTCAAAGGAGTGGCCAAAGCCCTAGCAGAACATATGAAAAAGGAAGAGTTGATCTTGTTTCCATTTATTCAAGCCATGGATGCGGCCAACGCATCAAACTTCCCACTTTCAAAACCACATTTTGGAAATATAAATATTCCTATCGAAATGATGGAGTTGGAACATACTCATGAAGGGGATCGCTTTAGAGAAATTTCACGCTTGACCAACAGATATACTTGTCCGCCTGATGGTTGCCAAACCTTCCATGTGACCTATGCGCTTCTTCAAAATTTTGAAGAAGACTTACACAAACACATTCATCTTGAAAATAACATCCTATTCCAAAAGGCCCAAGAGATGTACGATCAATTCGATTTTCAATAACTATCACTGTAAAACTCATCCGAACTTAAAATATTTCAATTATGAAAAAACTAAGCTTTCTATTTTCTGGTCTTTTAGTCCTTTTCCTCTTCTCATGTGGAGGTGGCGGTCAAAGCCAGGCCGATCGAATCAGAGAACAGTCCAAAATGGCTCCAGTGGATCCTTATGAAGTATGGGAAAGGAACCATGGTATAGGTCCAATCAAGGCTTTTGAACTGCTAGCAGAGATAGATCAATCTTTGGTTACCAATGGACAAGTCATCTATGAAGCCAAGTGTACGGCTTGCCATAAGGTAGAGAAGAAATTCATCGGACCATCTCCTCAAGGCATTTTGAGTAGGAGAACTCCTGCATGGGTGATGAACATGATCCTGAACCCTGACGAAATGATACAGAAAGATCCCATTGCCAAAAAACTACTAATGGAATCCAATGGATCGCCCATGGCCAATCAAAACCTCACGGAGGAAGAAGCCAGATCTGTGCTGGAATATTTCCGCACTTTATAAACCCTAACAATTGAAACTATGAAAAAGTACACATTCAAAACACTGACGCTCATGGTGGGAGTACTCCTGCTCTACGCATGTGGGGGCAATCAAAAGCCATCCGCAGAAGCTACCGAAGCAGTAGAATCCACACATCCTTTGGGGCAAGCATCCTATAGCGATGATGTGTCTGCCAAGAACATCCTGCAGGTGGCTATGGCATCTGATGCTCACACCACTTTGGTAGCCGCAGTGACCGCTGCACAGATAGAGCACATACTGGTGAATGCCGGCCCATTGACGGTCTTTGCTCCCACCAACGACGCATTTGCTGCTTTGCCGGAAGGCACTGTGGAGAATCTACTGCTGCCTGAAAACAAAGCTGCATTGACAACCATACTCACGCGCCATGCTGCGCCGGGTTCTTTTGATCTGGATGGATTGAAGAAAGAAGCTAGAAAAGGTCGGAAAATCTATATGGCCACTGGCGACTATTTGGAAGTGGTGGTCAATGGTGATGAGGTAACCGTAGGTGGTGCCAAAATCTTAGCCACCATCCCTACTTCCAATGGCGTCATCCAAGTCGTGGACAAAGTGATTTTACCCAATTAAAAAATTCAAATTCAACAATTATGAAAACCTATAACAAAATAAACAAGGCACTCTGGGTAGTTGTGCTTGTGCTATTCACCGTCTCGTGCGGTCAAAATGGTGACAATAACAGAGGTGCACTAAGTAGTAATCTGGCTGAGCGCAGCTTTGTACCACCCGGAGAGCATGACGAGTTTTACTCCTTCGTCTCAGGAGGATTTAGTGGCCAATTATCCGTGTATGGCTTACCATCAGGGCGCTTGCTTAGAGTGATCCCTGTGTTTTCGGTCGATCCAGAAAAGGCCTATGGCTTCAATGAAGAGACCAAACCAATGCTCAATACCTCCTTTGGTTTTGTGCCTTGGGATGATGCTCACCACCCTGATATTTCGCAAACCAAAGGTGAGATAGATGGCCGTTGGGTCTTCATCAATGGTAACAATACGCCAAGGATAGCACGGATCAGTCTGAAGAATTTCGAAACTGAAGAGATCCTCGAGCTACCAAATAGTGCAGGTAATCACAGCTCATCTTTTGTGACAGAAAACACAGAATATGTAGTGGCAGGTACACGATTCTCTGTGCCGATCCCTCAGGCTGATTTGCCAATAGATGAATACAAAGGAAACTTCAAGGGGGCTATTTCATTCATCAAAGTAGATCAGGAATCTGGTCAAATGGATATAGACTTTCAGATCATTATGCCTGGATTTGATTATGACCTTGCACATCCCGGTAGAGGTAAATCTCATGGTTGGATGTTCTTCACGACTTACAACACTGAGGAAGCCAATTCCCTCATGGAAGTGAATTCATCACAGAATGACAAGGATTTCATAGCGGCTATCAACTGGAAAAAGGCTCAGGAGCTGATAGCCAATGGTAGCTTCGAAACCATGCCTGTACGGTACGCACATAATATATATGATGAGTCCACTCAAATGGCTACCAGCACGATCAAAAAAGAAGTACGCGTGATCGATCCTTCTAAGTATCCTGGGTTGGTTTATTTACTCCCTACGCCTAAGTCTCCTCATGGATGCGATGTAGATCCCTCCGGTGAGTACATCATAGGTAGTGGCAAGCTCTCTGCTTCGCTTACGGCGCACTCTTTCACCAAGATGCTGGATGCGATTAAGAACGAGAAGTTTGACGGTGACGCGTACGGTATTCCAATCTTGAAATACGAGGATGTAGTAGCTGGCGTAGTACAGCAAGCAGGCTTAGGGCCATTGCATACAGAGTTTGATGGAAAAGGCAATGGTTATACCACTTTCTTTATTTCTTCAGAAGTTGTGAAATGGAAGTTGGGAACTTGGGAAGTGCTAGATAGAGCGCCTACCTACTATTCTGTAGGTCACTTGATGATCCCTGGTGGAAACTCTGCCAAGCCATACGGAAAATACCTTTTGGCAATGAATAAAATCACCAAAGACAGGTATTTGCCAACAGGCCCAGAGCTGAGCCAATCTGCGCAGCTCTATGATATCTCTGGTGATAAGATGGAGATGATCTTAGATTTCCCAACCATAGGTGAACCACACTATGCTGCGGCGTGTCCTGCTGATCTGATCAAGAATAATCAAAGGAGAATCTACAAACTGGAAGAAAACAATCATCCACATGCTACCAAGACAGAGAAGGATACTCGTGTTGAGCGCAATGGTAAAGAAGTTCATATCTACATGACCACTATAAGAAGTCATTTTGCGCCAGACAATATCGAAGGAGTGAAGGTGGGAGATAAGGTGTATTTCCATGTCACCAATTTGGAACAGGACTTTGATGTGCCGCATGGTATAGCCATGATAGGTGCCAACACTTCCGAGTTGCTCATTATGCCAGGACAAACTGAGACCTTTATATGGCAACCAAAACTGGTTGGTGTATGGCCGTTCTACTGCACAGATTTCTGCTCTGCTCTGCACCAAGAAATGCAAGGATATGTGAGAGTATCTCCTGCAGACTCCAATGTTCCTTTGAAGTGGAGCCTAGATGGAGAATAACTAGAAAATTGATCATGGTTGTCCTTTCGGGGGCGGCCATGTGATTTTCATCTTTATAAAAGCAACATCATGCAACGATCCAAAATTTATATGCTCGCAGGAGCCCTGCTTCTTCTCACGCTCTTTGTGGTTCCCATCTGGAACATCACACTAGAAGCACCGCAGTACCCCGATACCATCGGTATGAATATCCATATCAATAGGTTTGCCGATGCAGGTGAGAATGACATAAAAAACATTAATATCATGAACCACTATGTGGGTATGAAAGACATCCCTGAGGTGATTCCAGAATTTGCGATTTTCCCTTATGTGTTGCTGGGTATGATCGCACTGGGTGTCATCTTGGGCTTTGTTGGTAAGCGACAACTGTACCTGGTATGGTTTGCCTTGATGGTGATTTTAGGTTCATTGGCGATGTATGATTTCTATAGTTGGGAATATGAATATGGCCATGAGCTGAAACAGACTGCAGCTATTAAGTTCTCAGACAAAGACGGCAATCCTATGAGCTACCAGCCGCCGCTTATTGGTGCCAAAACCATCCTCAATTTCAGAGCCATTTCTATGCCGAGAGCGGGCGCTTATTTGCTCCTTATCGGAATGGGGCTCTCTGTGTTGGCTTTTTTCAGATCAAAAACAGAATCAATTGAAAAGCACAAGTTTGCCATATTACTGCTTCCGCTAATGATCGGGCTGTTTTCTTGTCAGGTAAAGGCTGAGCCAATTCGCTTTGGAGAAGATGCCTGTTCGTTTTGTAAAATGACAATAGTAGACAAGCAGCACGCGGCACAAGCCGTGACCGAAAAGGGTAAAAATTATAAATATGATGCCATTGAATGTTTGATGAATGATCTCAATAAATGGGACAGACCACCGATTCAGTTAATGCTTGTAGCGGACTATGAGCAGCCCGGTGCTTTGGTGCCAGCTCAGACGGCCCATTTTATTATCACAGATGAAATCTCTAGTCCAATGGGTGCATTTCTCACCGCTTTCGCGAAAGCAACTAGTAGAGATACGGCCTACAAAAAGTTCAGCGGAACCTCCCTCGATTGGAATCAACTCCGAAAACATTTCAACCTTTCGGAATGATATTTTCAGTATTGAAATATGCGCTTTAACAAATGAGTAGAAACCTGATACTATCGATTTTGCTTTTTGCGTGGTGCTTTCCCAGCATGGGTGCGACCATCCGTGTCTGTGAGCAATGTGAGGTAAAAACCATAGAAGGTGCCCTGCTCCAAGCAGGACGTGGGGATAGTGTGGTGGTGGCAGCAGGTATTTACGAGTGTAAGGCAATAAACATCACACGACCAGTTTCCTTAATCGGTGAAAAGGGTGCGGTGCTCGATGGGGGAGGTATAAACTATGCAGTGAAGATCCTTTGCGATAGCGTGACCCTTAGTGGATTTACGGTTCAGAATACGGGGCGGAGCTATACCAAAGACTATGCGGCTATTTATACATATCGTGCGTCACATTTCACTATCAGCAACAACGAAATCATCCGCGCCTTTTTTGGCATTTTACTCGAAAAATCAAGTGATGGAGTGGTCAGCAACAATCGAGTAGTAGGAGTGGCCAAGCGTGAAGATGAATCTGGTAATGGCATCCACCTATGGCATTGCCAAAACACCTTGCTCATCGATAATGAAGTAACAGGAATGCGAGACGGTATCTATCTAGAGTTTGTAGATGGCAGCACAGTCGCACAAAATCATACCCACCACAACGTGCGCTATGGATTGCATTTTATGTTTTCCAATCATGACGAATATCGCAACAATACCTTCGAGGATAATGGTGCTGGAGTGGCGGTGATGTTTTCCAAATGGATTGTGATGAAGGAAAATCGATTCATCAACAATTGGGGGACGGCCTCCTATGGCCTGCTGCTGAAAGAGATTTATGACGGTGAGGTGACTGGCAATCTCTTTGAATCCAACACCATGGGCATCTTCATAGACGGCTCAACGCGCATCAACTATTCGGGCAATGTCTTTAAGCAAAATGGATGGGCGCTGAAAGTCTCAGGAGGCTGCTATGCCAATCACTTTTTCAAGAACAACTTCATCTCCAACTCCTTTGACTTGTCCTACAATACCAAGGTGAATGACAACTCTTTCGAGGGGAATTTTTGGAGTGACTACAATGGGTACGACCTGGACAAAGATGGTAAAGGAGATGTGCCTTACCGTCCCGTAAAGCTATTTTCCTACATTGTCAACAAGACACCTGAAACCATCGTACTACTCAGAAGCCTCTTTGTAGATATCATCAATTTTGCTGAGAAAGTATCACCGGTTTTCACCCCCGATGATTTAGTAGATTCCTCACCTTCAATGCACGCCTTCCAATGATAGTAGTAGAAAATCTTTGCAAGTCTTTTGGTAAACTTTTGGTTCTCGACGATGTGAGTTTTGAGGTGAAGAAGGGGGGCATCTTTGCCGTATTGGGACCAAATGGTTCGGGTAAGACCACTTTTCTAAAGATCCTACTGGGTATGGTGATCCCACAAAGTGGATTGGTGACTTTTGATGGGAAGGATATTTCGCATGCTCACGAATACAGAAAACACCTTGGTTACCTGCCACAGATTGCTCGCTTTCCGGACAATCTCACGGTGAGCGAACTCATCACCATGATCACGGATATTAGACAAGAGCCAGCTGATCCAGATCGGCTGATTGCCCTTTTCGGAATCGAGAATTTTTTGGATAAAAAGCTGGGTAACCTCTCTGGAGGTACGCGGCAAAAAGTAAATCTGGTGCTGACTTTTATGTTTGACAGTCCGGTGATCATATTAGATGAACCCACTGCAGGACTTGACCCAGTTTCAATGATCAGGTTGAAAAAACTACTTTTCGAAGAAAAGGAGCAAGGCAAAGTGATCCTGATCACCTCGCACATTATGAGTCTAGTGGAAGAGCTTGCAGACGAAGTGATCTTTTTGCTTGAAGGAAAGATCTACTTTAAAGGGTCACTGGCAGAGCTACGAACCAAGACGAACACCGCCACACTGGAAGAATCAATCGCTACCATATTAGAGCCATGATCAAAATCTTAAAATATTGTTTTGCTGACCTGATGAGGAGTAGATGGAGTTACATCTACTTGGTGTTCTATCTGATATTGGGCTTTGTGTTGCTCTTTTTGAATAGCGATATTTCCAAGGCCATCATCACGCTCATGAATATCATCGTGGTGCTGACGCCCATGATAGGAACCATCTTCGGAGTGATGTATTTCTATAATTCGAGGGAGTTTACTGAGTTGTTGCTGGCTCAGCCTGTAAAACGATCACGCATCTTTCTGGGACAGTATCTGGGTATTTCCCTATCGCTTGTTTTCAGCCTGATAGTGGGTTTGGGTGTTCCATTCTTGGTCTATGGATTGTTCCAATCTGCGGAGATCATCAATTTTGTAATGTTGCTACTTTCTGGCACGTTGCTCACGTTCATCTTCGTAGCTCTCGCTATCAATGTAGCACTTTTCAACACCAATAAAATCAAAGGCTTTGGCTATACGATTTTGATATGGCTTTTTTTCTCCGTCATCTACGATGGACTATTTATGATTTCATTGGTATTCTATGACGAATATCCGCTGGATACTTTCGCGCTCGTTGCGACAGTATTCAACCCTATCGACTTATCGCGCATCATGATCCTTCTCAATCTGGATATCTCGGCTTTACTTGGCTACACAGGTGCTCTATTTCAAAACTTCTTCGGCACGAGTCTCGGTTTGATCGCGTCAATTGGGGCTTTGCTGCTTTGGGTAGCCATCCCAATTTCCCTGATGCTATGGCAGTCATCTAAAAAGGATTTTTGAGGGGAAGCATTGTTATAGGATTTTGTCTCAAGCTAAAAGATTGAGACAAAGTCTCCCTGCGCTAAACTTGCGGGATTGGGAAAATTTGCCTTCACAAAACAGCTTTATTGTTTCGACTCTTGAGAAACGAACCGAGGCGAGGAGCCTCAACCTGAGTCATTTGGATTCAGGTCGGGCTACTTGATTTGCATATCGTTTTTTTATAACCCAGCAAATTTGATTCCTGTAAGTTCAGCCATTTCCTTCTTCCAAGAAGTAATGTCTTTCTGGTTGAACTTGTTGAGATGATCATGTCCGCAAGCACGTGCCATTACTTTCATTAACTCTGTAGATGCCGAGAAGAAATTGAACAATTGATTGGCAGATTTATCTACGTTTAGTAGTTTTCTGAGTTCTGGCTTTTGAGTAGCTACTCCAGCCGGACAGTTATTCGTATGACACATTCTGGCAGCTACACAGCCAATGGATTGTAGTGCAGAGTTTGATATTGCGATTCCATCTGCTCCCAAAGCCATGGCTTTGATAAAGTCATCAGGCACGCGAATACCTCCTGTAATAATTAAAGTGACATCCTTTCTATTTACTTTATCTAAATAGTGTCTGGCTCTTGCTAAAGCAGGAATAGTTGGTACAGAAATATTGTTTCTGAATATTAATGGAGCAGCACCAGTTCCGCCACCTCTTCCGTCCAAAATAATATAATCTGCACTTGCATCTAAGGCAAATTGAATATCTTCTTCTATGTGGTTAGCTGATAATTTGAAGCCTATTGGAATACCTCCAGTCACTTCACGAACTTTATCAGCAAATTTTTTGAAATCTTCAGCCGTATGTAAGTCATCAAAAGTAGGAGGGGAAACTGCTGGAGTACCTTCTGCTAGATTCCGCACCTGCGCTATTTTACCAATTACTTTATTTCCTGAAAGGTGACCTCCAGTTCCCGTTTTTGCTCCTTGGCCTCCTTTAAAATGAAAGGCTTGGACACGTTTCAGTTTATCCCATTCAAAACCAAATTTGGCTGAAGCATATTCATAAAAATATTTACTGTTGGCAGCCTGTTCTTCATCTAACATTCCACCTTCACCCGAACAAATACCTGTTCCAGCTAATTCCGCTCCTTTTGCTAATGAGACCTTTGCTTCTTCTGACAAAGCGCCAAAACTCATATCGGAAACAAAAAGAGGGATGTCTAGTCTCAGTGGTTTTTTGGCATTAGGCCCAATGATTAATTCTGAACTTACAGGGACGTCCTCCATAAGTGGCTTGGTAGCCAGCTGGGCTGCTAACAGCTGAATGTCTTTCCACATGGGTAATTCGGGTATAGGCACACCCATAGCTCCCATTTCTCCATGATGTCCTGTTTTGGTCAATCCATCTTTAGCCAGCGCTTTTATGTAAGCCAGCGTGGGCTCCTCATTTGTTGAGCTCACACTAGTTGGGGTTGGCGCGTTTGAAGAGGTATCTTCTGCAGGCAACTTAGCGTGCGTTCCATCGCAATATGGGGTATTTTTAGAATGCTTACACATGCATAAATAGGCATCTCCAGATTCTTCAGCTACAAATTTCTTTGGAGTGATGTCTGTAGTTCTATGAGAGCCATCACAGTAAGGTTGGCTGTTACTTAAGCCGCACGCACACCAATATTGTTCTTCTCCTTTTTTTAATGCTACCTTGATAGGTTTTGTATCTGCTATGTTAGGTTTACTCATGATTGTTTTTCTAGTTTAGTTCTGTTCCATTCAGAAATATTTACAGCAGCTTCATAAGTGGTTTGCAGAAAATCGAACAGCATTTTTTCGGGATCACTTGATTGCTGAACGTCTTCATATTTCAGGAAAAACTCTCCCATTTCTGCGCTGTAAAAAGCTTCTGATGGAGCTACTTTTTGTTCTCCAAACTTGCTATCACCCGGGTAGGCATAGGCGTAAAAGACAGGCATTGGAGAATCTTTAGACCCAGGCCAAAATCCAGCGCTACTTACTTCTTGTGAGTAGGCTTCTTGCATTACATTTAATGGCATGTTGGGCATTCCACCCTGATGAAGTGGTGCTGGATTTCCAGAAAATCTAGTAACTGCTAAGTCAAATGCTCCCCAAAAAAGATGCACAGGGCTGCACTTGCCTATGAACTCACTTCTAAATTTATTGAATACACCATTCACCTTTATCATGGCTTGCCAAATGGCCTCTGCAGCCTCAGGGTCATAAGACTTGTTCACTGTATTTTCCGTGAACGGAATGGCAGGATGCATTTCATTAGGTGCGTTGTGGATTTTCACCATGATGCCTATGCTAGCTAGTTTTTCAAATAACTCGTTGTAAAAATCGGCCACCGTTTTTGGTCTCAATTCTATGATTAGATCTTCTGCTTCAGAACTTTGAATGACCAGCAAGTGGCTTTTAAAATCAAAATCTATCTGGAACATTCTACCCCCATAAGAAATAGCCTGAGTCGAATATCCCTTTGGTGTTACGTAAAGTGCAGTATGCCAAGAGTGATTTTGCCACGGCATAGTTCGCAGGCGAATCTTTCCTACTATTTGAATCCACTGATGTAGTGTTTCTAGCGTGTCTTGAATAGCATTAAAGTCTAGCGATGGCCAGTTATTTTCTTGAGGTGTGTTGTGCATTGAAACTGAATTTAAAATTTTAAATTCAAATTTCAGCAATTCAAAATCTTATTGCATTCACCTAGATGAAGAAATACAATTATTTAGAATGAGCTATTTTGTTTCGGAGCGTACTTAATGTTTGAGGCATGATACCTAAATAAGATGCGATCATCTTTTGAGGAACCCGATTAGGCAATTCTGGGTAAATCTCTAAAAAGTATTTATACCTGTCTATGGCCGGTGCCCCCATTAACATAAGCACTCTTCGCTGTAAACGTCCTATTCGTCTGGACAGAAGTTGAACATTTTCCTCTATTTGCTCTCTAGATAAATCAGCTTTAAATAGGCTTTTGTTATTGAAAAGAAGAACTTCAGAATCTTCTAAGCAATCAATAAATAGTTGTGCCGGTTGATCGTACTCGATTGCTTCAATATCTCCAATTATCCAACCTTCTGAAGCAAACATATAGATATGATCCTTTCCGCTATTATCAATGATATAGCTTCTTAAGAGCCCTTTTTTCACATAGATAGCGGGAGCTTTGAGCGCTTCTGCTCTTTGCAAGAATTCTCCTTTTTTTAAAATCCTTGTTTGAGTCTCAGGGTTGGACTTTAGTATGTCTTCTAAACTTTTCATCTATATTTTAATGCTCACCAACTCCCATCCGTAAGCTAGACAATCCGTCCGAATCCATTTCGGGTAGATTTTTCAAATTTCCATAAAAGTATCTGATCCCATGGTTTATGTCTTCACAAACCGTCTTTATTGTTTCGATTCGTGAGGAAGAACCGAGGCTGGGGAAGTCAACCCTTTTGCCTAAATCTTCTTTTGGCTTTTATCAATTGATACCTAACATCGTCAAAGAATAAGCTCACGAGTAGAATCAAAGCACCCAAGAGCAGTGTGTTTAATTTCCAATCAAGTCTGGAATAAAGAAAACCACCAATTAATCCACCGCCGAAAAAGAACGAGATGATATAAACCCGCAGTTTGATCGTCGCTTTGAGTTTGTCTCTATGTGGATGTGTTTTCGGAAATAGCAATTGCGAAAGCTCGATTCCCAAATCTGTAAAAAGCCCCGTCAAATGGGTAGTGCGTACGATTGCATTAGAAATCTTGGTGACATAAGAGTTTTGCAGCCCCATTGCGAAAAGCAATAAACAAGCGATTAAATCTGGGTATTTCAGCTCGATGAAATTGCTCAATACGGCAATGGATATGAGTACCAGACATTCAATAATGGTAGGTAAAACAAAGACATTGAGTTTCTTATTTTCTTTGAAATTCTCAATGAGAAAGCTGGATAAAAAGGAGCCAGATAGGAAGGAAAGGATATAGAGGAGGTAGACGGTGCCTTTCCAAAGCTCAAAATCCGCAACATCATTGATGAAGAGCGCAAAATGACCAGTCACGTTAGTGGTCAATTGCTTGAAGGATAAAAAGCCTGTGACATTTACAATACCAGCTACAAAGGATAGTATGGTGGCAATTCGCAGGTTGTGCTTTGATGTCCTGCTCTTGCCTTGATGTCTAAACATTCAGTTGGTTATTCAAATGGTTAGTACCTGCAACGTAGCTTTTCGGTGGGGGGGCATGGATTATGGATATTTAGTTCAGCACTATTTTGAATTAGTGTGATACCATGGATTGTGTATTCAAAAACTTGCTTTATTGTTTCGATTCGTGAGACACGAACCGAGAATAGGAGATACCTTTTTTACTTCTCAGATACCGAATTTGGGCAAGTCTTAATGCCGAAGAGGGTATAGAGTGGGCAGAAGCTGATTAGGCTTGTAAGGACGAATACTGCTGAAAGTACAATCAACACTATTCCGATCGTTCCGGTCAAAAATCCAAGAAAGTAAAGGATTACAATAATTGAGGCGATTACTACCCTGATGATTTTGTCAACAGATCCCATATTTTTTTTCATGACTGAATATTTAAAGGTTAACCAATAACTGACTGAATAAGGACAACCATGCCATAAACTATCGCGATGCATAACATACATGCGCCAAGGAGTCTTGCGAATTTGTTCCTCATCATTCTATCTCAAAGATTGCAATAATCAAACTCCCAAATTGTGACATAAGTCACAAGTGCGTTGTTTTTATTGATGTATACTCAGTACTACTGTAGAGAGATGCTTAGGCTTTGCAGGGCTACTCCTGAATGTTAGCTGCTATATGTTACTTTGCCAACTTCTTATAATTTGGGTTAAATTTTATTGACCTCTGACCGCTGAGGTTTCTGCCTTATTTAGTAGATAGTACTTAATTGTAGAACAAATTGAATTTGTTCACGTACATTTATTCTACAATTTAGAAACAAAGATGAAAGAAACACGATTAGGAGATTTTGAAGAAGTGATCCTTCTGCTGGTAGGGATACTCGGTGAACAGGCATACGCATTTAAAATAGCAGAAGAATTTGAATCGCAGACAGGAAGAGTAGCTTCAATAGGTTCAGTTCATTCGACCATGGATCGTTTGTCCAACAAAGGATTTTTAACATCTGAAATGGGACAGCCTAGCACTAATAGAGGAGGTAGAAGAAAAAGAATCT
>JBLIFO010000063.1:0-13901 GCA_047633875.1 Marinoscillum sp.
AAAAACAGACTAAGTGCATCTTCTTCCTCTGCACAGCAGTATCTTCTATCAGAACTACAACAGTTTGATTATCTAATGAAAATAACTAGTCAAATAGAGCCTTCTTTATTGTTGGAGCTACTGCCTGAGATGAAAAAAATTGACATTATTGACTTTTGCGTAAAGGTGGATTTGGAGAAAGTCAAGATGAGAGAAAATTTGCTCTTTTAGCCTTTAGCCTTTTTAAAATATAAGTGTGATGCTCAGTGAGCACTTAATTTCTTTTTCGAATACTTATCTTCACCCTCAAATTCAGAAATTACTATACGCATGAACAATATGCCTTTTAAAAAAACCAAGATAGTAGCGACTATTGGACCAGCTAGCAGGGATAAAGATATCCTTAGAGAGTTGATATTAGCCGGTGCTAATGTCTTTAGATTGAACTTTTCTCATGGGAGCCACGCTGATCATCAGAAGACTATTGAGATGGTGCGCGAATTGAATGAGGAGCTTGGAACCAACATCGCGCTTTTGCAAGACTTGCAAGGACCAAAGATCCGTATGGGTCAAATGGAAAATGATGGCGTGCCGATTAAGCCAGGTCAGAAGCTAATAATCACCACCAAGGATATGCTTGGAACGAGTGAAAAAGTAAGTACTGTATATACGGGAATTGTCAATGACGTGAAGCCAGGTGATGCCATATTGGTGGATGATGGAAATATCGAATTGAAGACTATAAGTGTATCTGGCGATGAGGTTTTGACGGAAGTCGTACACGGTGAACTGTTGAAATCTAGAAAGGGAATCAACCTGCCTAACTCAAATGTATCGGCTCCTTCTATGACTGAAAAAGACATAGAGGACTTAGAATTTGGCTTCCAATTTAATATTGAATGGGTTGCGCTTTCGTTTGTAAGAAAGGCGAGTGATATCATAGAAATAAAGAAAAGAATAGCAGCTGCAGGGGTTGATACTAAGGTAATCGCCAAGGTGGAAAAGCCTGAAGCTATAGCCAATCTAAAAGAAATAGTACGTGAAACAGACGGTGTAATGGTAGCCCGTGGTGATCTAGGAGTAGAGGTTCCGTCGGAGAATGTCCCACTTCTGCAGAAGCGAATGGTACGTATGTGTAACGAAGCGGGTAAGCCAGTAATCATAGCTACTCAGATGATGGAAAGCATGATTGAGAATCCACGTCCTACGAGAGCGGAGACCAATGATGTTGCGAATGCGGTATTTGATGGAGCGGATGCCTTGATGCTTTCTGCTGAGTCGGCATCAGGAAAGTTTCCTGTGCTAGCCGTGCAGCAGATGAGTAAAACCATCATGGCAATTGAGAAAGATGCGCAGACAATTTACTCTAAGTATCACGAAGAAGATGAGCATTCATCTACCCGTTTGAATGATCTTCTAGTAAGATCCGCTTGTCGATTGAGTGATCATGTAGGAGCAAAGGCGCTTGTAGGGATGTCAAAGACTGGCTATACAGGTTATCAATTAGCTCGATACAGACCAAAGGCTGATATCTTCTTATTCACAAGAAATAAGCATTTATTGAGACAAATGAATCTTGTTTGGGGTGTGAACGGTTACTACTATGACCAAACTGTAGGGATCGATGATACCATTAACCACATTGAGCAAATGCTTAAAGATGAGGGTCATCTTAAGAAGGGAGAGATATTTATCAATACCTCTAGTATGCCATCTCACTGGCAGGGCCACACTAATATGATGCGTGTGTCTGTAGTAGAGTAAACCTTATTGTTTGAGTAGCTTGGCTACTCTTTTATTGCGATTTACTAAAGCCTGGATATGATATAGTCCGGGCTTTAGTGTTTTTATGTCTATTGTTGATCCATCAGTAAGGGAAGATTGTATGATCAATCGACCCGATGTATCGTGTATTTCATAGTAAGTAGTGCCATCTGGAAGCGTAATGATTTCATTAGCCGGATTGGGATAAATATCTAGTTTGGTATTCGGATCAAGTCCGAGGATAGGTTTACCATTTTCATCCAACTGAACATATCTTATCATTTTTTTGATGAGCCATTTGTCTGGATCGAAAGTCAAAATTTGCACTTTCCCTAAGGCTGGTATTTTGAAAAATTGGTCATTTTCACTTTGCTGTAGTTTGAAGTTTTTCACCTGACCGCTTTCAAATTTTATTCTGAATTCAAGCGGGGTAGTAAAGAGTGGAACATTGTCAGAAGTTTGTTGGATAATGTGAATGCCGAGGGTATCTCCTGCCAATTTGGTCCAGGTAATATCAAATAATGGAAAACCTCCACCATAGTACCACTGCTCAAAGAAATCGTTGAAATCCAGTTTCGTCTCACGCTCGAGTACTTTCTTGAAATCCTCACCTGTGGCAGTTGAATTGCCGTATTCGCTCAGATAAGTACGCATCATGGCAAAGAAGATTGTATCGTCATTTATGATTTCACGGATCATATTAATAATAAGACCTCCTTTTAAATAGGTAAGACGATACTGGAAAATACGTTTATCTGTTAAGGCTTCATCGAGTGGGATATAAACCGAACCATTAGGAGTCCCCGTAACGCCTAGCATATCATCTTCCATGATAGCTCGGGCATTTTTCAGGCTGAGGATTCTTTCTGTTGCGATGTACTCACAGAACCTCGCAAAACCTTCGTTGATCCATATGTCATTCCAAGTAGCGCAGGTCACGTGATTTCCAAACCATTGGTGGCCGAGCTCATGGGCATCCAGACCAAATGTAAAAATCCCCATGGAACTCATGGTTTGATGCTCCATGCCGCCGCTAAAAGGAGCCATCATGTGCCCATATTTTTCTTCATGGAAGGGATATAAGCCAAATAAGTCTGAAAACAACTCCACCAGTTTTGGCATACGATCGAGCGACTCTTGATAATAGGGAAGGGTATTGGGATTGTTGTAGATATAGTTTTGAATGAGAATAGAATCCCCATTTAATTCTGTAGGCTTAGCATAATTGCTGAACTCCACATATTCTCCCACAGAAAAGGCTACAAGGTAATATGCCATGGGGTAATTGGTCTCCCATTCGTAACGAATTCGATTTCCAGCAATTGCTACAGACTTTTTCAATAGTCCATTTGACCCTACTTTCAAGTTGCTGCTAGTAATGATGTGTAGTCTTGACCGATCTATTTTGTCTTTTAAATCTTGCTTGGATGGCCACCAACTTTTCGCATTGAAGGGTTCTGAAAGCGTATAAGTGATTTGATTTCCCCATGCGTTTGAAACTACAGTATTTATACCAGTGAAAATACCATCAGAGGCTGGGTTAGGCGTTCCAGAGTACGAAACTTTAATGATCGCAGAATTGGAAAGACCAGTTGGTTTTTGGATAATCAGTTGTTCGTTTTGATGAGTAAAATTGGTGTTTATGCTATTTATTAGAACACTACTCACTTGAAGTTTTTCAACTAACTCCAATGTTAAAGTAGAAAAGGATTGATCGGTAATATCTATCCAAAGCGAAGCACTTCCTTTGAGGGAAGTAGATTGATTGGTCACTTCTAGTTCCAATAGAAGTTCCCTTACATCGAAACCACTTTGATCGGTAATTTTGCTAGATAAGGCTAGGTCAATGTGAGACTTGTGTGTGTAATGGCTTTCCAAAGATTGGGCTTGTGCCAAACCAAATGCAAATAAGGCAATCAAATAAATACAAGTCTTTTTCATCACTAAGTATTCAGACAACTATAACCATAAATTACCCCATTTGATTTGGGAAATTTTCAGGCTGAACGAGTATAACCTTCTCACGCTCTACTACCACAGCACCAGCTGGATCACCTTTTCTTTTACGTACAAACTTCTTTTCCGTCACAATCACGGGACAAAGACTATCTGTTTTTCTCTTAGAATACCAAGCAGCAAGTTTTGCGGCATGCTCCGTAACGCTCGATGGGAAGTTTTTGCCAGCTTGGTGTTTTACAACCACATGTGATCCAGCTACGTCTTTAGCATGAAGCCAGAGATCATTTTTGGTAGCCACTTTCAAAGTGAGTACATCATTCGCCTTTGCATTTTTACCAACCAAAATCTGATACCCTTCAAACTGATATCGATGAAAAGGAACGTTTATTTCTGGTGCTTCTTTTGTTTTTTTAGGGTTGAATTCTCTGAGTTCTCGGATGGAATCTGTTGCTAGTATGGTCGCTAATTTTTCTTTAACCTTGCTGAGCTGCTCTTTCCTAGTATTTAGATTTTCTTCTAGATTTTGAATCTCTTTTTTCTGGTTTTTAGACTTTCTGTATAGATTTTCAGCGTTTTTATGGACCGTGTGGGTTGGATTGAGCTTGATCTCAATTTTTGAATTTGTATAAAAGTCATCCAGCACCACACGCTCGGCACTCTTTGGTATTACATGCAAATTGGCCATCAGCAGATTAGCTATTTCATCATAGCCCCTACGATGGATTATTTCTTGAAGCTTTTCATTGGTTTTGACAAGGTAACTTTCGGTACGCTTAATCTCAGCTACTAAAGGTCGAGTGAGCTCAGATTTGTTTTCTTGTAGGTATTGGTTGTGGGTGACTTGCTGATATAGAAATTGGCATGCCTCGATAGGATCTGAGGTTTCTAAAAGCACTTTAACACTAGTAGGTAAAAGAGTTAAAGAAGCTCCTTTACTTGAGGCAACGATGCGAATGGTCTCATTTTCAAGCAACTCCAGAAGCGCTTTGAGTTGTTGCCATTGCTCCTCGGGATTACCACTAGCAAATTGATGATCCATTAAATAACTTTTTACCTCTTTGCCGAGGGCTGGTATGAGCGCATTGGGATTGCAATCCAGTGATTTGAATTGATCAAAACTTATTTCCAGATTTCTGTCAAAGTCGGATAAACTCAATGATTCGTCAGCTTTAAGAATATTTCTAAAAAGGGTAGGGGTTTTGTGGGTTTTGAAGAAGATAACATTGGAGCGGCTTCCATGCATTTTGAATACAAGGACATTGTCACTCCCAAAATAGATGGCAAGTGATCTTTCATAGGAAAATACCTTTACAGATGTTACGGTCTTATTTCTGAGACCTGCAAAAAGTTCGATACTATTTTTTCTAGCTCGTTTAAAATCATCAGCTATATCTAGTAAGCAGATTTTTGGATCTAAGTTGGCTATTAAGTAAAGCGCACTTTCCTGAGATGCAAAGCCAAGAATCAGCTCATCTTTGTTTTGTGAGAAGGCTTCTATAAGCTGAAGCCCTTGAAGTGAGGTATGAAGAGCAGCTGCTAATCGACGGAGAAAGAAGTAATTATGAAACACAAGTCGTCACTTAAAGAGTGATTTGCAGGCCATCATAAGCAAAGAAGACACCATCAGGTAGTAAATTTTCCACATCTCGATGCTTGCCCATATGATGGCTCATATGAGTAAAATAGGTTTGCTCAGCACCGAACTCCACAGCTAGTTCCAATGCTTGCTCTAGGGTGAAATGACTAATATGAGGTTTCTGTTGAAGTGCATTGAGCACTAGCACTTTTGATCCTTTTATCTTTTCTTTTTCCTGCTCGGAGATGTAATTGGCGTCCGTGATGTAGGTGAAGTCTTTAATCCTAAAACCAAAAACTGGGAGCTTAAAGTGTAAAACTTCTACAGGCCTGATTTCAGTTTCGTTGATTTTGAAAGGGGTATTTTCAATTTCTATCGCGTTAATTCGGGGAACACCGGGATATTTTTCTTCTGCAAATACATAGGCAAACTCACTTTTTAGTTGGTTGATGACTTCTTTGCTAGCATAAACCGGAATGTCCATTTTTTGCTTAAAATTGAAGCTCCTGACATCATCCATGCCAGCAGTGTGATCTTTGTGAGCATGTGTAAATAGAACTGCATCCAGTGATTTGATCCTTTCTCGGAGTATTTGTGTCCGAAAATCAGGCCCTGTATCCACCACCAAGCTAAGTCCGTCTACCTCTATATGAATAGAGGCACGCGTTCTCTTGTCTCGATAATCGATGGAGTTGCAGACCTCACATTCACATGCTATGACTGGTATGCCCTGCGATGTACCTGTCCCAAGAAATGTGACTTTCAAAACGAAAGTTGGTTTTGGGTGATTTCCTGAAAGGTCTTGCGGTTTTTTTCACTTAGCTTTTTCTCGTCCACTTCTATCTGCTTGATGATCTCCAGTAAGCTATTGATTTTGCCATCGAGTGAGTAGTATTTATTTAAAATGACTATTTTGGTTTCTTTCAAAATGCAATATCCTGATTGGAAATTTCCTTTTTCGTATCGAAGTATGAAGTCCGTTTCGGAGAAAATATCCTCTAGCTTATTGAGAAAATGTTTGGTGTATTTAATCTCCATTTTCTAAATATCCTTTTACAGTCTCTACCAGATTGTCATAATTAAGTGGTTTTGGTAGAAAACCATTGATGCCCGCGTTGTTGAAGTCATCTATGCTATAATTATTGGCGTTACCTGTAATTGCTAAAATTGGAATAGTGGCATTGGAATTAGTCATTTTTCTGATCTCTTTTGCGCACTGCATACCATTCATTACGGGCATATGAATGTCCAAAAGGATAAGATCAAAAGTCTCATTGTTAAGTTTGTCAATCACTTTGGAACCATCTTTCACAGTACTTATTTCATAGTTCTGAGAGGAGAGAATCTTCCTTGTTAGGTTTTGAATAACCGAACTATCTTCGGCTATTAGTATTCGTTTTGGCATTGCATTAGTTTATTATAAGGTGGCGATAAAACTCTTGTAATTGTATTTGAAATCGGCGAAACTTTTGCTAATCATTTTCACTTCTTTATCAAGATTCTGAAAGTCATTTTGTTTCAATTTGCTTTCCAAATTTCTTGACTGTGCACATAGTCTTTCAATTCCCAAAGTACCTGCATTACCTTTCAAAGTATGAAGCTCCTTGAGCATGAGATCATATTCACCCAATTTATTCCATTTCACAATATTAGCAACCTGGTTGGATGCTTCAATTTCGAAATCCGAAAGTACACTTTTGATCAATTCTTCGCCACCATATTTATGTAAATGGTTCAATGTATTTTGATTGATGATTAACTCTTCGGTGCTTTCATTGAATACTTCAGCGTTGACCGTTTTTGCTTCAAAGTGTATCCATTTTTTCACTGTATCTATAAGACTTTTAGCCTTTATGGGCTTTGGCATGTAGTCGTCCATTCCTTTACTCAAGAAGTTGGCGCGATCCTCTTCCATGGAATATGCCGTCATGGCAACTATTGGTGATAAGTTTTTGATACCGAGTGATTTGATAATATTGGTCGCCTCTATACCATCCATATCTGGCATTTGAACATCCATAAAGATCAAATCAAACTTATGCTTTTTCACTTTAGCAATTGCTTCTTTCCCACTAGCCGCCTCGATTACTCTGCAGCCAGATTTTTTGAGGATACTCTTTGCTACATTTCTATTTATATGATTGTCATCAACCAATAGAATATGAGGAATGTCCTCTTTAAACTGTTTTACAAATCCACTCTCTTCCTTCGTTTCAGTAGTAGGAGGATCAGTGGCCAATGCCTGAAAAGTAAACCAAAATGTACTACCTAAGCCTGGGGTGGATGCTACGCCTATTTCTCCTCCCATTGATTTGACCAGTTCTTTGGAAATGACCAATCCAAGACCTGAGCCTGAATAGTTTTTACTTATTGAGCTATCTATCTGGCTGAAGCTCTTGAACAATTTGAAAATATCATTTTGTTGGATACCAATACCCGAATCTTTAATGGATACTTTGAAAGTGAATAGATCATTTTTTTGCTTAACAACCCTCAAACTTATATTGATATTGCCCTTTTTTGGGCTGAATTTAATGGCATTGGAAGTAAGATTTGAAAGCACTTGGATCAAGCGTGTTTCGTCAGCTATTACATATTCAGGGAGCTTTTCGTCTAGATGATAAAACAAAGTGTTGCCACTCAAATGTGCTTGCTGAGAGTATAGGTCATATATTTTTTTGAATGTGTCAAATAGCTTTACTGCACCCATCCTTAGCTCCATCTTGCCGGCTTCTATCTTGGATAGATCAAGTATATCATTGAGGATATCTAGGAGGTTATCAGATGACTTTTTAATTGTTCGGATATAATCCGCTTGCTCCTTATTGAGTTTGGTAGAACCTATTAGGTCTATCATTCCAATGATTCCGTTCATAGGAGTTCGAATCTCATGACTCATATTAGCCAAAAATTGCTCACGAATTTTTAATGAGCGCTCTGCGACTTCTTTTGCTTCCTTTAGTTGAAGGTTGGTTTCTTTGATTCTAGTAAAATCACGTGCTACTCCTTCAATTTCTAATTTATTTTTATTCTTTTTGATCAATCGTACGTTGCTGAGCACTTGTACCTTTTTACCACTTTTCGTGGTAACTGTGCTTTCAAAGTTGGAAACCTGATTGTCCTTATGCAGAGATCTAAGTAGAAAGGCCATCTTAGATTTTGAAATAAAAAACTTATTGATTGATTTGCCTAAAATTTCCCTTTGGGTGTAACCAAGCACTTTCTCTACTGATGGACTTACCATCGAAACGTACCCTTCCATGTCACATCTGAAGTAAATATCCTGAAAGGACTCAAAGATTGTTCGGAATTTTGCTTCACTTTCTTTCAGAGCAATATCCGATTGCTTCTTTTCTGTGATATCATTTGATATAGATGAAATCTCCACCACTTCACCAGATTTTGAGTAGATGGGGTTAAGGTAGATATCTCTCCAAACTTGCTCGCCGTTGGTGTTTTTTTGACTTATTTCAAAATGAATAGCGTTCCCTTGAAAAGCACTTTGGTATTTCTTTTCCCAAAAAACGATTGATTTGCCATTTACACTTTTGGAGTCTACCTCAAGTTGACTCATCCCAAATTCAGGCTTGAATCCATAATAATTCTCAAATGAAAGTGCGTAGTTTTTGTTGAAAGAAGTAAAGGCGAATTGTTGATTTAACGACCAGATTTGGTGTGTACTGCTTTCAAAAATGGCATTGATACGCGCACCTTGATTTTGAATTTTATCTGCATTCTTCTGTCGTTCCAGGGTAATGGCAATCTGCCCAGCAATGAAGTCCAATAGCTCTAAGTCTTTATGGTTATAGGAGGATTGGTCCTCATAAGACCAAATAGAGAAAACACCAGCATCATTATTGTCTATGCGAATAAGAACGCCAAGCCAAATGGAAGGTAGTTTTCCGATTAATCTTACTTTTTTTTGATTTCCAATTTTTTCTATACCATCCCTATAAATAATCAATGGCTTGGCACGCTCAAATGTATAATCCACCAGCATGTCCTGTATCATGTCAGGTTTTGTAGCGGTAGAGATTGCGGAATTGTCAATCTGATAGAGGAGCTTGTTTTGCTTATTCTCTTTCAAGCAAATGCTCATGTTGTGTACTCTTAGTATTTCATTAAGTTCTGAAAAAACTTGCTCATAAAACTCTGCTGGATTGCTCTGGGTGATGGCGATATTGGCGATTTTGTAGTATAAGCTCTGAGCTCGTTCGGCTCGAAATCTCTCTGTGATGTCAAAAAAGACACAACGAAATTCGACTGGCGCATCATTTTCGAAAATTGAGTTTAGCTTGCCAATAACATAGATATTTTTCCCTGTTTTAGTTGTTAGCACAGTTTCAAAGCGCTCAAGTTTACTCCCTGCAGTTATTTTTAAAAGATTTTCCAGTGTGGACTTGCGATGATCAGGATGGATTACCTCTACAAATTTCAGTTGATCAACTTCGTCTTCTCGATAGCCAAGTTTATTGCGCCACGCTTCGTTAACAAAGCGAAATTCACCGTTTGGACTAAAGATCTGAATGAGGTCGTTTGATAAATCAAAAAGCTCTTTGAGATGAAAATTGGTTTTATCTCTTAGATCTTGGTTTTGTTGCTTGGATACATCAAGTGCTCTTTGAACACGCGCCAGTTCTTCTTGTAATGAATTGATATCTTTTTCGGCAAGGTCCATTTCTTTAAAATTACCCAAATAATGCTACTTTCGATACTTGATGCATTTGAAAAAAAATATTCTTGTTTCAATTGTTGGACCTACAGCTGTAGGTAAAACGGTTATGGCAATCGAATTGGCCAAGCACTTCCATACTGACGTGGTTTCTGCAGATTCTAGGCAGTTTTACGGTGAAATGAATATTGGGACTGCCAAACCAACAGACGATGAGTTGTCTCAAGCAAAGCACTATTTCATAGATAATCTCTCAATACATGATGAATATACTGCAGGGTTGTATGAACGTGATGCTTTAAAGCTATTGGGCGAGCTATTTGAAAAGCATGATGTTGTGGTCTTGGTCGGGGGTTCGGGGCTTTTTGTGAAAGCGCTGTGGGAAGGATTGGATGATATTCCTAAAGTAGCTACGGAGTTTAGGGTTCAATTAAATAGGGAGTTTCAGGAAAATGGATTGGAGGAATTGCTTTCAGAGCTTGAGATCAGTGATCCTACATGCTACGAAGAGATTGACAGAGCGAACCATCAGCGCGTGATTCGAGCACTGGAAGTAGTAAGAGGTACAGGGAAGCCTTTTTCAAGCTTCAAAGAAGGTAAAAAGGTTGTGAGGCCTTTTGAAAATATAAAGATTGGTCTGAATATGAACCGAGAGCTGCTGTTTGAGCGAATAGATTCTAGAATGGATGCAATGATCCAAGCCGGACTGTTTGAAGAAGCTAAGGCACTGCAGCCGTTTCAAGCTTTGAATGCCCTACAGACCGTGGGTTATTCAGAGATTTTCGAATATTTCACTGGGGAGTATGACAAAGAAGAAGCTATTCGACTATTAAAAAGAAATAGTCGCCGATATGCTAAACGTCAGATGACATGGTTCACACGAGATGAGGAAGTCAAATGGTATAAGCCAGATGACCTGCAGCAGATCATCCAGCTTGTACAAAATCGTTTAGATACTTAGCACTTTTACCAATCGCATTAATTCTGGGTTGATCGGCTTTGCCTTGGAGATCGCAAGTTTGAAACTTGTGAAGGTAATCTTATCATTCACTACACCCACCATACAGTTTTTCTCACCGTTGATCAGACCTTCTACAGCAGCCATTCCTAGTCTTGAAGACAATATTCTATCGTATGAAGTTGGTGACCCACCTCTTTGGATATGACCCAGTGTTGATACCCTAATGTCCAATCCGGGAAGTTCTTTAGCCACTTTACTCGCTACCTCAATAGCATCACCTTGCTCGCCACCTTCTGCTACGATTACGATGGAGGAAGTCTTTTGATTGTCTCGTCCGTCACGGAGCGTGTTGATCACGTCTTGTATGTTGGTAGAAGTCTCTGGTACCATCACCAGTTCAGCACCACCACCAATACCACTTTGAATGGCGATATAACCTGAGTGACGTCCCATTACTTCAATGAAAAACACACGGTCATGTGAATTGGCTGTATCCCTGATCTTATCAATAGCATCCAAAGCAGTATTTACTGCTGTGTCAAAACCTATCGTATAGTCAGATCCATAAAGGTCATTGTCGATCGTGCCCGGAGCACCGACAATTGGAATACCGTATTCCTCAAAAAAAATATTAGCTCCAGTGAAAGTACCATCGCCTCCTATGGCGACTAGGCCTTCAATGCCACGTTTCGTTAGTTGCTCGTATGCTTTGGCACGACCTTCTTTGGTCATGAATCCTTTAGACCTAGCTGACTTTAATATGGTTCCTCCTCGTTGTACAATGTTACTTACGGAGTAGGATTTCATTTTATAAATATCCCCGTCAATCATGCCATTGTATCCGTATTTGATACCATAGACATCTAGACCAAGGTACAAGCCAGTTCTAACAACGGAACGAATGCAAGCATTCATTCCTGGTGCGTCACCACCCGATGTAAAAACACCAATACTCTTCATAGCTTTAATTTCAATATTGTAAGTTGGGGTGAAGTTGATTATTTATCCTTTGGGCGCTCAATATTAATGAAAATTATACGACCATTGAAGAATGAAAAACTTTAATTTGGGCGGTATCGATTGCATCTAATGAATATACCATTTTTTGATCTTACACGACAGTCCAAAACCTCAGAGGTTGAAATATTTCAAGCAATAACTGAAGTCCAATCCTCGGGAACTTTCATTTTAAGTCAACGGGTGGCTACTTTTGAAACTGAATTTGCTAAATATTTAGGTATAGACCATTGCATTACTTGTGGTAATGGTACAGATGCATTGGAGATGTCTCTCGAAGCATTGGGTATAAAAGCTGGAGATGAAGTGCTATTGCCTTCATTTGGGTGGATTTCTCCTTATATGGCCGTGAAAAGATGTGGAGCTACACCTGTATTGGTGGAAGTGGATCCCATAACTGGTAATATTCTTTCAGATGATATTTCGAATAAAATCACAACGAGGAGTAAAGCGGTTATAGCTATTCATCTTTTTGGCAATCCATGTGATATAATTCCAATTAAGACTATTTGTGATGCAAAAGGGCTTTTTCTGATAGAAGATTGTGCGCAAGCACATGGGGCAGCAGTCGCTGGTCAGAAATGTGGTTCTTTTGGGGATGTGGCGATATTTAGCTTTTATCCTACCAAAAATCTCGGTGCTTGGGGAGACGGGGGTGCAGTAGTCACTAATAATGTAGAGTTGGCAGGTAAGATTAGAAGCCTTCGTCACTATTGTAAGCAAGGAGATCGTTTTCAAGGGATAGGCAGGAATAGCAGATTAGATGAAATACAAGCTGCTATTCTGTTGGTGAAACTGAAATATCTGGATAAATGGAACGAACGTCGGATTACCATTGCGAGGCGTTATCAAGAGGTTATTGGGTGTCCAATCAACGCATCAAGTGTTTATCACCAATTCACTTTAAAAGTCACTGATCGAGCAGAATTTCAAAAGAAGTTGTTGAATAAAGGTATTGGCACTGCTGTTCATTATCCATTTGTGGTTTCGAGTGTAGAAGAAGATGGAAGACTTACCAACGCACAGATACTAGTGGATACAATCGTCTCATTGCCCATTTTTCCAGAACTGATGGAAGAAGAAATCTTTTACATTTGCGAACATCTTGACTTATTAAGAAAATACATCTTATGAATCTCCTAAAACGCGCTCTATACCATTTTATACCCTTGGTAATATTTTTTGTAGTAGCAAGTGTGTTTTTTAGTCCGCTATACACCGGAAAGGTATTAATGCAGAGTGACAACATTCAATTGACTGGTGTCAATAAGGAAGTGGCTGATTATGGTGAGAAAGGGGAACAAATTCACTGGAACAACAAGGAGTTCTCAGGAGTGCCATTACAATCAAGTTCTAGCTATGGTATTTTTAAATACTTGAATGGCGCTTTTTTCTACAGCATAGTTCCCAAGCCAATTTCAATGGTTTTTTTCCTTTTCTTGGGTTTTTATTTATTGCTTCAAGTAATGGGTGTAAGTCGCTGGCTCTCCGCCATTGGTGCGATGGCCTATGCCTTTTCCAGTTTTAATATCATCAGTGTGGAAGTAGGGCATGATAATAAGGTGTTGGCTATGGCTTTTATGGCTCCAGTGATAGCTGGCGTTATAATGGCTTACAGGGGTGATCTTTTGAAAGGTGTGATGTTAACTGCTTTCGGAGCGGGATTTCAACTTTATTTCGGGCATATTCAGATTACCTATTATACGTTGATTATCGTCCTAGCTTATTTGGTTGTAGTTATTTACAAAACCTACAAGGATCACTCTTGGGGTCAATTTTTTAAGGCTTCAGGAGCCCTCGCGGGGGCTACACTCATTGCCTTCGGGTGTAACTTCACTAAGCTTTATTCCACTATAGAATATGCAGACTACTCAACACGTGGAGGTTCTGAACTAAAGAAAGATCAATCTGAAAATGTAAGTAGCGACGGGTTAGATAAGGATTACGCTTTGAGCTGGAGCAGCGGAAAAATG
>JBLIFO010000064.1:0-13570 GCA_047633875.1 Marinoscillum sp.
AGAAGTAGTCCAGCATATAGATTTTGGGCAGGATCAGCCGCTAGCTTATAAGTTTTATGAAGAAGATCATAGATGGATCGCAGAAATCTATGGATTGGGCAAAGTGCGACATGCTGCTCAGCTTTATGAAGCATTCTACTGCATACTTTTGATGCTGCTCCATTTTTGGCTTTGGAAAACCAAACGTTTTACACTTCCGCAGGGCTTCAATTTCGCCTTGTTTATGACGTTATTGTGGACACTTAGATTTTTCGATGAGTTTTTCAAGATGAACCAAGAAGCATTCGAAGACAATTTGCCATTGAATATGGGTCAGCTTCTAAGTATACCATTGGTGCTTTCTGGTTTATTTATGATGTATTGGTTCTACACCAGAGGTACAAAAACAATGGCTGGAGAAGATCGAAAAACGGACTAATTCTTTAAAGACCGAACATTGATTTCGGTATTCTCGATTCTTGAGAGTTCCTTGAGTTCACCTTTTTCAAAAGCATTGGGGATTAGATTAAGTGGCGAGTCTTTTACCACTTCATAGTTTATATAGTCTTGAAAAACCATGCCTTCCACATTCGTGCGGTTATAGGCAGACCTAAATCGCACACCTCCTTTGTTAGTTTCATAACTATAGGCGAGATAATCGAGCAAATGTGATTTGGCGTCAAACCAATACATGTATTCATCCTGGAAATCCTCACCACCTCCAGTGGGCTTGAAGGTTACTTTTATCACGTCATAATTTTGACCTTTTATTTCTTGGGTGCCTTGGTATGACTTTATTACCGCATCATCATTGAGTAGGTACGGCAGTTGGATAAAATATAGAACTGAATTTAAGGTATTGCCATATTTACCTGCATCCACCTCAGATAACTTGAGCGTATCCAAGCCATTGATTCTAAAGAAAGTATCGCCATTGATCAATACATCATTGATTGTGTCTACACCTATCAATCTCTCGCTCGTATAGGTATATTTATCGATAGTTCGTTTGGAGGAGTACATCCCATTTCGGAAAGTAAATGCTATTTCCCGACCAATAAGCAGATCTTGTCCGTGTGCGTCAATGGCTTGATTTACAATCTCATGAGTAGAGGGCGATTGCTTTTGTGTGCAATTGGTTAATAGTAAGAGAAGCGATAAAAGAGTAAGAAGTTTCTGCATTAGTTTTGAAACGAGGCTAGTTCGGATGAGTTATCAAAGGTGACCTAGTATTTACCCAAAAGACTGCCAATTGACGTTTTGATTTTGATTCTATTTTTCGTGTTTATATCTCGTGATAGTCACATTTTACAATTGGTTTTAGCGCATTTTTGCATCGCAAAATCATGATATTACTGATCAAAAAGTATAAAATCAAAGCTACTCAGATGATCTATCTATCTGCGCGTATAGCTCTTGGAATAATTGTATTGCTTGGTCTTCAATACTGCTCCAGTCCTAATAAAACGATAGAAACGGAGGCTGTAGCACTTTTAGAAGTGCCTCCATCTTACTTTAGTTTTCGTGTAAACATCACAGCTGATGAGCTTCAGCAAGGGCTTAATGATGTGATGCCTATGCATATCATGGATGGTGCCATGCCTATGAAAAATGATAAAGACACTCTTTTTCTGAAAGTAAAGAGAAAAGGCATGTTGAAATTGGCAGTTCGTAAAAATGAACTTTTTGTCTCTCTGCCGCTCGAAGTAGAAGCTGCTATTAAGAAGAAAGTATTTGGCATCACCATGTCCAACGAAGATTCACCTATCGCATTTGAAGGTGTATTGAGAGCGAGTACCAAATTCCAATTTGGTGATAACTGGGATATGGATTTGGCATGTTCTTATTTGGGATTTGATATTGGGAGTAATGTACAATTCAATATACTTGGGTTGAATTTTGGTCTGGAAAAATCAATAACTAAAGCCCTCGAGGAGCATAGTGATGAACTTTCTGATCTGATATGTCGAGGGGTAAATGAGGCTTTTGACTTTCACAGAATCATAGAGAAAGTATGGATTGACCTACAGAATGGAAAGCGTATAGCACATAACCCAGCTAAATTATTCCTCTATGCTCAACCTCTTGCATTAAGTGGAAAGGTGATCCCCATAGAGCGAGATACTGTTAGTATACATCTTGAGTACCGAACCATTGTCCAAATTAGTCCAATAGATAAGATTTTGAATGAAGTAATGCCTCTTCCTAAAAGAGGCACACCACTTTCTACTGATACAAGAATACAAGCTTATCCTGAAGTTAGCTTAGGATTTGATCAGCTATCTTCTTTCCTCAAAGATCAATTGGCGAATCAAGTTTTTGAATACAGTGATTACAAGATTTCATTTAGTGATGTGAAGGTGAGGCGGAGCGCAGACAAACTAGAGATAGAACTGACATCAAAGGGGGATATAACAGGTAAATTTCTTATTTATGGTCGGCCACAACTTAATAAAGAGGGGATTTTTACCCTAGAGGATTTTTCATATAAGGTAATTGCGGATGAAGAATGGGTAGAAATGGCAGATTGGGCAATTCATAGAGTAGTTGAGCAGCTCATTTTGGAGAAGGCCACAATGGATGTCAGTACATTTCTTGATGATTTGGATTCAGTGGTCGTTGCAGGACTTTCCAAATCAAAGATAGCGCCAAAAGTCAAGGTGAATTTTGAGATTTTTGAAGTTAAATCACATAAGGTATTTGTCTCTGATCAATACCTTCAATGGATATTTTATGTAGACGGTTTTACATCTCTACACCTTAAAAAGGGTGTTTTTGATAAAAAAAATTAGTTCTTCTCTATGCAATTGATAGCTACAGGGATCACAGATCCATCTGGACCAGTCTGACATTGTTGATCCAATTGATCATAACCAAAGAGTAGAGTGACACCTACTAGATAATTCCCTGTTTCTGGTTTTCTAAGTGCAACATTAGTGGTATTTGTGATGGGTTGTAACCAAACTTTATCATGCTCAGGAACTTGTTCTTGAAGCAGTAGCCACTGGTTGTCCCAAACACCATTACCGCAGGAAGTACCAAGTAGACTAGTGGAGTGCATACATTCTTCACCTTGAGCTATAGCAGCCAGTTTCGGATCAATTTTGATCTCTCGATTATTGCTAGCATTTATAAATACGATAGTTCGGCCTGCTCCATATGCATCTGAAGTGATGATTTTTGCAATATTAACTTCAACTGTATCGCGTAAATAGGCTTCACATAAATCACCATTTCCATTGTGGAGCAAATATATTATGGCCTCTTCTGACGAGGTATTACCATCCCAAAAAGTAGCAAAATTGTGAGAGGAACAACCACCAGCATACTCTACAATGATTTTCAGGGTTTCTCCAGAGGGGATGATGGCAAAAAGCCTGTATGGGTCATTGGTCTGATCTGATAATTTGCTTGTTGAGTCCAAGTAATCTAAATCATTATCCGATAGGGTAGTAGTAGCATCCAAACTACTCTCCAAGCAGGAGGTAAGACCAACAGCGAGCATAAGTAGAGTAACGATAGAATTTGCTTTCATTTGGCATAAGACACGGAAAGTGACTTGAGAGTTCGAAGATAGCCTGTGTATCTAGCATTTATTTTTAATTCAACTATTTAAAGGCAGTTTATTAAATCTCAGTTTCCTGTGAGTGAGGAATGTATTTGTTTTCTAGTTTCGAACTACTATTTCGAACCTATTTCGGGGTGTGGCTCAGTCCGGTTAGAGTACCCGCTTAGGGTGCGGGAGGTCGCTGCACTAGCCGTGCGCGTACGAATCCAGTCAGCGTGACCCGGTCACCCTGACTTTTTTAGGTGATTGATCAAAATCTGATCAGCTTTTTCTCTTATTCTTTATTCGAATTTGACATTATGAAGACCTGAAGGAAAATTAAAAAGCTCTAAATTTTGCAATAGTGCAATAAAAAAGGGCAAGACTTGCATCTTGCCCCTTGGTTTTTAAGAACGGTCTATAACTGGTTGATAAAACGTCTTAAGACTCGGACGAATCCGAACTAATCACTGCCTAAATTAACTGCTCGCCTAGCAAATTAATACTATAAACCTATCAAGAATTACATCATTGGAAAACAGTTTTTGTATGAACATTCATATAGATGTTTGAATGGGAATAATAGGGGTGCCAATAGTTCCTTTTTATCTTTGAGCTAATGTTAAATTTATCAAACGAGTATCATATTTCGAAAGGAGCTCTTTTTCAAAGACTAATTTTAATTATTGGTCTCTGGCTTTTCCTAGTCATATCATCTCCCGCAGGTAATCTGCTAAAAGTAAGAAAGTTCCTTGAGAAGGCTCAGTATGATAAGGCGGAAAAAGTAGTAAGAAAGGCCCTTGATAAAAATCCAGAGGATATTGAAGGCAATTTTTATCTATCCATCTTGTTTTTAGAGGCCTCCTACAACCTCTACAATATTGACTCAGCTTTGATATTTATTAATAAAGCCGATACGAACTTTTCAAGCGCAAATGAGGAAGCTCTAAAGGATTTAAGTAAGTCGCTTATCAATAAAGAATTGCTGAAAGCACAGCGTGATAGTATCGATGAGGCAGGCTATCGACGCGCTATGGATGCAATGAATGTGGAATCCATGGAGTATTTTACCAAAACATTTGATGGAGCAACACAAGCTGAGAAAGTTCTTCAAGTCCGAGATAGTTTGGTCTATGACAAGGCCAAGATTACCAATACATGGCAAACGTATGAAGCGTATTTCCAAACATATCCTGCTTCAGTATATGCCGACGAGGCAAAAAAGAAATACCAATCCTTGATCTTCCAATCTTACACAAGTGATGGCGGTGTGAATGGGTACATCCTTTTTCTAGAAGATCACCCAACTACACCCTTTCGCAAACAAGCAGAGTCTGTGATTTTCGATCTTTTGACTCCTGGGAATGATTGGAACGGATTGAAAAATTTTCTTCAGCGCTATCCCGATTCCTACTTGGCAAAACGTGCTGGAGATATCATGTATCATCAATCAAAAAACCGAGACACAGATGATTTGAAGTGGGTCTTAGCTTCCCATCCATTGTCCGATTCTTTGGTGAGGGTCAATCAATTGGAGGAAGCTGTCATATTACCATTTTTTGCTCAGGGAAAATTTGGCTTCATGGATATGGCAGGCAATTTGGTGCTCCCATTAGTTTATTCGGGGGTAGATGAAAATTACATCTGTGAGACTAGCAGCGAAATTTGGCTGAGTGTATTATTAGATAATATCCCCCAAATTATAAATAGGGCAGGTGAGGCAGTATTAGCAGGACAAAACGATTTCATCCCTATCAATTCAACGGCATACTTAGTAGGGAAAGATCGACGATTTATTTACCACGCTTCAGGGCATTTATTGTCGGATATTTCTGTACAAGATGCTAAGGCAATTTCAAATTCTTGGATTGCGTTTAGGCAAGATTATAATTGGGGGATCTTAGATGCACGAGGTGATGTGATTCTTGACCCGAAATATGAAGCTATAGAGCAATTCGGGTCTTTGATTGTGGTAGAATTAAACGGAAAATTGGGGTTTATAAAACCCAACTCAAAGGAGAGTTTAGCAAAAGTTGCTTTACTATATGACGATTATGAGTTCATTTCGGATAGTCTCTTATTGGTATATGATGGAGAAAATGAAGGGCTTTTTGATCTTAATTTGGAAATTCTAGTGCCATTAGATACACATGAAATACAGATAGCTAGTGGGCTAATTACCGTCAAAGATTCCAATGGTTATCAGTTACTAAATGTGCATAATCAGTCCTTTGGGCCATTCAGGGATATTATATTAGGAGATACTTGGACTGGTTTGAAATCAGATTCCATTTGGAGTTTATGTTCAAGTTATGATTTTGACTCTACATTTCAAGGAGGCATTGATTCACTCTGCTTTTTCGGATCTCATTTTATTTTCGCCTTGAGAGGCAAGGAATCCTGGATTATACTAGATGATGGTAAAAAATTCAATTTAGAACCAAAGGAGAATGTGGAATTAGTAGCAAAAAATGGCCGTAGCATTAACTCAAATTATTTGCAGATCACATCGAGCAAAAATAAGGGTGTTCTCGATAGTAATGGTAATAAAATTTTCGAAACTGAAGGAGAGCTCTCTTTATTGGCAGACTCGGTATTCGGGATTAAGAAAAATGGAAAAATGGGATTATTATCTACTGATGGAAGCACACTTGTACCAGTGAAATATGATGTAGTAGATGAGGCAGAACATCTAGTTTTTTTGTTGAAATCAGGTAAAATTGGCGCATTTGACCTTACTAATTATAAGTTGATACCAGCAGAGTACAATGAGCGAATTGAGCGCTTTGGATCTGAAAAATACCTTGTGCGTGAAGCGGATGGGTACGCGTTAATTGACTCAAGCAATGAAAGGTTGTTGCCCGGCCTTTATGATGATATCACCTATTGGAATGATTCGACACTTTGGGTCAAAAAGGGGGCTTCATGGAGTTTGATTCAATATGATGGAAGGGAATTGATTAGTAACGTCGTATCAGTGAGATCTTGGCTGCAGGTAAAGGATGAGGCAATCGTAATAATTTTTGGAGAAGGAGGGCATGGCCTTGTAAGTGATCGAAGGGGGATGATTCTGCCGATGCAGTACAACGACATACTAAATGTTGGAACAAATGATGCGCCCATATTTTTCGCAGAGCAGCACCTTGAGACAGCAGGATTATTCATAGTTACCTACTTTAATTTTGATGGAGTGGCGTTCAAGTCACAAGCATATAGGCCAGATGAATATGACCGAATCTACTGTGATCAGTAGATTTTTAACTAACTTTTATCATATGAATCGTCAGCGCTTTTTGAAACTTTCATTTGCCGAAAGAGCGCAGTGGCTTTACTTCAATGGCCAACTGATAGCATCTATTCGGTATTACAAGCATAAGATCAATCTCTATTTGCTTGATAAAGTCTATGTTGAGGTTTTTTACAACCACCTTAAAGACTGTGTGGATCATATAGAGATACTTGACAATTCTTCTTCGAGGATGAGTTTTTATGCTGATCAGATCAAGTTACCTAACGATCTGTTGCGGTAGTGCAGCGTGCATTTCTAAGACTTGAGGCATAATTAAATGCATCCCATCATTGTTAATTACAAAGTCTGCCAGACTCGTTTTCTTCTCTTCTGGCCATTGTTTGTTCATGATTTGGCGCACAGCATCTTCAGTGCGGTGAGTATCCCTCTTTAAAACACGCTTCATTCTTATTTGGTCTGGAGCAGTGACACAGATGATTTTATCAAGTGATTTGTAAGACCCACTTTCGAAAAGTAAGGCAGCTTCTTTTATGACATATTTAGCGTCTTGATGGGCAACCCAATTATTAAAATGGTCTGCAACAGCAGGGTGGATGATTTTATTAAGTGCAGTCAGCTTAGCATTATCAGAAAACACCACTTGCGCTACAAAGGCACGATTATAATACCCGTCTTTGAAAGCCTCTTCTCCGAGTAGTGCTTTGATTTTTTGATTAATAGAACTATCTGCATTTACAAGCTGTATGGCAGCACCACCCGCATCGTAGGTTGGTATACCGAGTGCTCCAAAAACCTTGCAGATGATGCTTTTACCTACGCCAATACCGCCGGTGAGACCGACCATCATTGGCTTATCGGCGGCCATTGATTACTTTGAGATTTTCTGGGATTACATCTATTTCCATGGCGTCCTCTGGGTAGAGTAACATAATTACCATAACAGTAGAATCTTTCTTTCTCATTAGCTTGAAATCTGCGGTGATCGCAAAATCACCATTATTAAAATTGTCTTGACGTGATTGAGCAATAGTGTAAAAGACCTGCACTGTATTATCTGCTAGTATTGCGGAAGAGTCTAAGGGGAAATTCTCTGTTTCAACTGTGATATCAATACTCTTCCTGAGAAATTTTTCCGCAGCAAATGTCACACGTACATTGTTTGGATTACTACTTACCCTTGGATCTTTTGTGACAAGCACTCCCATATCACGGTCAAAATCACTACTGATCCCTTTTACCGGAATATTGACTGTGGCAAAGTTTGAAAGTGTATCATAAAAGCTTTGGGGCCCTATTAGTGTGATACTATCTGGGTATGCCAAAATTGCACTTGTGATTCTATGGTTTTCCGCGAGATCTATAGCAGTTGAATCAACTCTCACAGCTACTTTTTTTGATCGCTTCCGCTCTATATTGATATAGAGAGTATCTGTAAGGAGGGCATTAATTTTTAATTCACTCAGCTGGCTCGTGACCAAGGGTAGAAGTGAATTTCTTGTATAAAAACCTATCTCAGTAGGATTTTCCAAGACAATTTGAATTGGACTGACTGTGAGCCAGAATGTTCGGCGAAGAAGATTCCAACCACCACCCGAAACATCTATGGACAGGCTGGTTGGTAATGGTACCATGACCACCACACTATCACTTTCAAATTGAAAGTCAATAGGATAGCTTGTGCGTGCGTCATAGTCTTTATTAAGCGCATTAAAAAACCAGAAGGTAGTCGCCCCTATTATAGAGAGCAGCACTACCTTCCAGCTATTAAACGCTTTAAACACTTATTTCAATTTTAAGAATTGGTTAGTTTGACAAACGCTTGCTTGCATCCAATGAGACAGAAGATTTCTCAATTACGAGCTTGCTTCCTTTGTCTACATCCAAGATAAGCGTAGTATCATCCACTTGTACTACTTTGCCATGAATACCGCCCACTGTGATCACTAGATCACCTTTCTTTATGGCTTCTATAAACTTCTTTTGTTCTTTCTGCTTTTTCTGCTGAGGTCTGATAAAGAAGAAATAGAAAATAGCAATCATGCCCGCAAGCATGATAAACTGTGTGTAGTTAGTTCCTCCAGCAGATGCTTGGAGCAAAAGTGTTTTCATCATTATATATAGAAATTATGAAGGATTTTCCTCCTTAGTAACGTTCGCTTTGATATTTACCTTGTTGACTTTAGGATATGTATTCGCAGTGATTGTCACTGTTTTATTTTGAATACCTGGTTTTCCTTTGCTATTAAATCTTACCTGAATTTCACCTTCTTCACCAACTGCTACTGGTTCTTTAGGCCAAACAGGAACGGTGCAACCACATGATGCTGTTGCAGAAGAGATGATCAAAGGAGCATCGCCAGTGTTCTTAAATTTGAACAAATGTTCTACTACTTCACCTTCTTTGATTGTTCCAAAATCATGTGTTTCTTCCGTAAATGCGAAAGATGGAAGTGGACCGTCTGGCTTTACATCTTCTACTACAGGCTGAACAGAATTGGATGGATTACTAATTGATGGAGTACTTTTTGTTTCCATTTCCGCAATTTTCCCTTCCAATTTTGCGATTCGAGATTCTAAATCTTTGTTGCTGCAGCTGAATGCAACAGCACTTAGGAGTGCCACGGTTAAAATGTTGATTGTATGTTTTTTCATGATGTTAATTGTTTTAAATAATACCAAGGCAAACTTAAAAAACTAAGTTCATATCCTTACCAAGGAAAGTCCCAATGAAATGTTAATCTTTAACTAGAGACAGAAAATGTGCTTATTTAGTTTTGATTTGGTCAATCAGACCATTGACATCATCTAAAAGCTTCTCGGCTTTCACTTTTGCGTCTTTCACTAACCGATCGCCTTCAGACTTAGCTTCATTTTCTACTTTATCTTCACTTTCTACCAAATCCCCTATCAAATCTTCAAGCTTCTTTTTATATTTATCCAGCTGGTATGTGAGTTTATCACGCGTGTTGGCACCTTTATCAGGAGCGAATAATATACCTAAAATACCACCGGTAATTGCTCCAAATAAGAATGCGAAAAAAGAACTCCCTTTACTGCTCATGTCTATTTATTTATTTGTTGTCGATAAGTCCACGACCACTTTTCTTAATTACTCCTTCCGAAGTTAGTTCGTTTACCAAAACATCCAAAATGCCGTTGATAAATTGTTTACTCTTTGGTGTGCTGTATTCCTTCGAAATTTCAATGAATTCATTGATTGATACCTTTATAGGAATGCTATGAAAATGCATCATTTCAGTAAGTGCCATTTTCAATATAATCGCATCTGTAAGTGCTACTCTTGAGTAATCCCAATTCTGGACTTTCTTCTCTATGATCTCGTTTAGGAAATCATTCTTTTTTAGGGTTTCATCAAACAGCTGCTCGAAAAATTCAAGATCATCTTCTGAGTTTTTGATCACCTCTTTCAGCTCATAGGCAGGATCTAGATCTTTCGAGTAGTCTTGGAATGTTTTGACTAATAAGCTCTTTAGTATCGATTTGTTTTCTGACCACCTTAAGTCACTTTCATCGAAAAACTCATCTATACTTTCATTCTTGAAAATGACTTTTTTGAATATGTAAATCAAGATTTGGTGGTGTTCCTCTTCAGTGGGATTGTCAAGAAATTGGTAAGCAACAATGGTTTCGTCTTTTTTGAAAATTTCCTTGTACCAGTATTTGACCTGATCCATTTCTGCGGTCCAAGACACCTTCAAATCTATAATTGCCGTGTTGAAAGCTTCATTCTTAGTTAAATCATCAATGAGCGTATTCTTCAAGAAGTTCCATTTCCAACTACTTGCTTTTTGAATGTGCGCATTTTCCTTTTTTGCCTTTTCTCGTCGATCCAGTTCCGCTAGCTCAAGAGGTAATGATAGCAATTTGATATAGAGTTTTCTTATGCTCTCTATATCAGCAATCATAGCTTTTCGGATCGTTTTTTTCTCGCTAATGACTTCAGTATGATAACTCGAAATGGCATTTTGAGCAGCATCAACAATTTCAGGATCTGAACCCTCTGCAAGCGGCACTTTGCGATCTATAAGATGATCTTTGAATAACTCAGACGCTTGTTTTCGTCTCTTTGTGAACTGGCCTGATTCAGTAAAATCATCTTTTGCAGGGTCTGGATAGTATTGACTTTCCAATCTCTCCCTTACTACTGATTTAAGTGATTCTTGTGCCGTAAAAAAGCCGTACAGGGCTTGCATCGCTTTGACACGAAGAATCCTACGATTGAGCATATTTTTTTATTTAGTAACCTAGTTTGACTTTACCTATGTCCTTGATTCTATTGAGTGCAATTTGTAGTGCTGCAGCATGTGTAGTGGTATCATTGTTATATGCAAAATTGATCACCTGCTGGCAAACTTCATAAATCCGCTCGGTTTGTTCGTATACTTTGTCCCTGTTGTAGTTGCCTTGCTGTTCGTAATATACATTGGTGATGCCACCTGAATTGATTAAAAAGTCCGGGGCATATACAATGCCGCGATCTTTGAGCATTTGGGCATGTTTTGTTTCATCATCAAGCTGATTATTGGCTGCACCAGCAACGATCGCACATTTTAATTGGGGAATTGTTTCATCATTGAGGGTTGCGCCAAGTGCACATGGTGCGTAGATGTCCATATCCATTTTATAGAGCTCCTCTGGATGAGCCACTTTCACTTTGTATTTGTTCACCACATCTAGAACCTTGTCTTCAAATATGTCTGAAACATATACCTCTGCACCAGCTTTCACTAGATGTTCTATTAAATAAGTGCCCACATGTCCGGCACCTTGTACCACCACTTTTTTGCCCAACAGATTATCTGAGCCGTATACCTTATTCGCGCTGGCTTTCATCCCAATAAAGACACCATATGCTGTGACAGGACTTGGATCGCCCGAGCCACCCATGCTTTCAGGAACACCTGTGACATATGGCGTCTCCATACGGATATGCTCCATGTCGCGTGCACTCATGTTTACATCCTCAGCAGTCCAGTATTTACCACCAAGGCTATTCACGAACTTTCCAAAGCGACGCATCAGCGCTTCATTTTTGATTTTCTTAACATCACCGATGATTACTGCTTTTCCACCACCAATATTCAAACCTGCGATGGCGTTTTTGAAAGTCATCCCTCTGGATAAGCGCAACGCATCTTTAATCGCTGCTTCCTCAGATTGGTAATTCCACATGCGCGTTCCGCCCATAGCTGGCCCCAATACTGTATTGTGAATAGCTATGATGGCTTTGAGGCCTGTAGCTTCATCTTTGCAAAAGACCAATTGCTCATGCTCCATGTTGCTCATGGCGCTAAAAATCTCAGAAGTTTTGGTTTGGGGCTGAGTATCTATCATTGTGAATGTTTTAGGTATTTTTGCAGCCCTTGGGTCAAGTTGGCCGCCCCTTGTAATGGGCCACAAAAATAGTTGATTTTAAGTAAATAACCATTTGGTCATACCCCCGTTTTATTCGTAGTGAAAGACTTAGCCCATCTCAATAAATATTTCCTTAAGTACAAATGGCGGTTTATTTTAGGGACGATTTTCATAATCATCTCTAACTTATTTGGCATAGTGCCTGCGGTACTTGTTAGATATTCTTTCGATTTGCTCGAAAGCAATTATCAGCTTTTTAAAGCATTCGAAGGATTTGATCTCCAATCTTCTACCTACGAGGTGTTTGCTGCCAGTATTTTTTTACTGGCGGTACTTATTTTGGTGTCTGCACTGCTTAAAGGTGTCTTCATGTTTTTCATGCGTCAGACCATCATAGTCGTATCCCGACACATAGAGTACGACTTGAAAAATGAGATTTATAAGCATTACCAATCTCTACCACTTAGCTTTTACAGAAGAAACAATACAGGCGATTTGATGGCACGTATTTCTGAAGATGTGAGCAAAGTCAGGATGTATGTCGGCCCAGCGATAATGTATGGTATTAGTTTATTCACCTTGTTTGTCATGGTGATACCTTTCATGTTTTCGATAAATGCGCGACTTACGCTGTATTCGCTCATTCCTCTACCTCTGCTTTCATTGAGTATATATTATGTCAATAATATTATCAATAAACGTTCTGAGGAGATTCAAGAAAGTCTTTCGGGCTTATCTACTTATGTTCAGGAGGCGTTTTCGGGCATCCGTGTAATCAAGGCATTCGTTCGTGAGGACGGTATGGATCAAGAATTTGCGAAAGCAAGTAATGATTATAAAGATAAATCTCTAAGGCTGGCGAATGTGCAGGCGTTGTTTTTTCCATTGATTATGGGACTGATTGGGTTGAGTGTGATTCTTACTGTTTACATAGGTTCATTGGAGGTATTTAGCGGAGCAATCAGTACTGGGGTGATTGCTGAGTTTATCATTTATGTAAATATGTTGACTTGGCCAGTAGCTTCTCTTGGCTGGATCACAAGTATTATTCAACGTGCCGCGGCTTCTCAAAAACGGATAAATGAATTTTTGGACATTAAGTCTGAAATAGTTTCTACTGAAAATTTGGAGAAGAGCCTTACGGGAAAAATAGTCTTCGACAATGTATCATTTACATATCCTGATTCGGGCATTGAAGCGCTCAAGAATGTTTCATTTGAAGTGAACCCTGGAGAGTCTATTGCCATCATAGGGACGACTGGATCAGGGAAAAGCACCATCGCTAATCTCATCTGCAGAATGTACGATTCGAGTAATGGCGTGATAAAATTAGATGACGAACCAATCGTAAAGTATAGTATCGATAGTTTGAGAAGTCAGGTAGGTTATGTGCCTCAGGATGTTTTTCTTTTTAGTGA
>JBLIFO010000065.1:0-13256 GCA_047633875.1 Marinoscillum sp.
TGATTTAAATGCTTCCAGAAATTGTTTTGCAATATTATGACCGTAACAAAACAAAAACGGCTTTCATAAGAAAGCCGCTGAATGAGGTTTGATTATCTAAAGTCTATGACTTCTACATCTGGGTATTCGCTTTCATTGAAAGTGAAGTATGAGTCCGAAATTCCTTGTTTCTTTTCAAACTTATTGATCGTATAAATGTATTTGTTACCTGATCTTTCTAAAACCGTGAACTTCTTGAGGTCATTGTTTTTGTCAATCTGGAGCTTAATCTTAAAATAGCTTTTGTCTTTGCTTTCAGGATCAAGCTCCACGGTGCGTTCGCCATTCTGATTTACAGCCATCAATACGTACTTGAAACCTTTTTTATAGAGTTCGTAGATGTTCCCTAAGGTGATTTCTTCATCTTCAGGCTCATAGGTACTTATGTTCACTTCACCAAGCTCCTCACTGTAGTTAAACACATCAGTGCCGTTGTTATAAATTTCTTGACCCGCGACTTTTAGCACATATTTATCACCACTCACAATGACCGATCCTTGAATTTTATCATTGATTTCAGCCGCTTCATTTACCATCTCTTGGGTAAAGTCGGCTGCATAAGTTCCTATATTCTTGTATTTGGCGCTCATAGCATTGAGCACAGCTAGCGCATCTGGATCATACTGCCCGAAGGAGTTGAGGCTAAATAAAAGTGCGCAGATTAAATAAATTAATTTCTTCATGTCTAATTGTTAATAGGGCTGGTTGCCCGAAGGGAAAATATTAATGTTTCAGGTTGATCTCAGTCAATAACTGTTCCAAAGCGTATTCATCGGGAATTAAAACCTCACGAGCTTTGCTGCCTTCGAAGCAACCTACAATTCCGGCAGCCTCTAATTGGTCGATCAATCGGCCTGCTCTATTGTATCCTAATTTCATTTTTCTTTGGATGAGAGAGGTACTTCCTTGCTGATGCATCACGATCAATCTAGCCGCATCATCAAATAATGCATCACGGTCTGAAAGATCTACGCTTCCAATCTCATTTGCTTCATTGTCACCAACATACTCTGGCAGCAGATAGGCATCGTCATATCCTCTTTGATCCCCGACAAACTCGCATATGCGATCTACTTCTGGCGTATCCACAAATGCACATTGTAAGCGTATGAGGTCAGATCCCATTGATAAGAGCATATCTCCTTGACCGATCAACTGATCAGCACCGCCAGTATCCAGAATCGTTCTTGAATCAATTTTGGAGGTCACTCTGAAAGATAGCCTTGCGGGGAAGTTTGCTTTGATGATACCAGTGATTACGTTTACAGAAGGTCGCTGTGTAGCCACTATCAAATGGATACCAATGGCTCTGGCTAGTTGCGCGAGTCGAGCGATAGGCGCTTCTACTTCCTTACCTGCAGTCATCATTAGGTCAGCTAACTCATCTATTACCAAGACTATGTAAGGGAGATATTTATGACCTTTTAGAGGATTTAGTCTTCTGTCCGTGAATTTCTTATTGTATTCTTTTAAGTTTCTACAGCCTGCATCCTTCAGCATATCATAGCGCTGATCCATTTCGATACAAAGCGAATTCAGTGTATTGACCACTTTAGAAGTATCCGTAATAATAGCCTCTTCCTCGCCCGGTAGTTTTGCTAGAAAATGTCTTTCGAGTTTATTGAAAAGAGTTAATTCTACTTTTTTAGGATCAACCATCACAAATTTCAATTGTGATGGGTGCTTCTTGTAGATCAGAGAAGTAATGATCAAGTTCAAACCAACCGACTTTCCTTGACCTGTAGCCCCCGCCATTAAAAGGTGGGGCATCTTGGCTAGATCAGTAATGAAAATCTCGTTGGAGATGGTCTTACCTAGTACGATAGGCAAATCCATATTGCTCTTCATGAACTTTTCCGTGGTGATCACAGACTTCACATCCACCATTTCTCGGTTTTTGTTTGGCACTTCTATACCGATCGTGCCTCTACCCGGGATTGGAGCAATGATACGTATACCCAGAGCGGCTAAGCTCAGTGCAATGTCATCCTCAAGGTTTTTGATTTTTGAAATTTTGACACCCGCATCAGGAACTATTTCATAAAGAGTTACTGTAGGTCCAATCGTTGCTTTGATGCTTGAGATGCCAATCTTAAAATTGATGAGCGTTTCTACGATCTTGTTCTTGTTTTGCTCTAGCTCATCTTTTGATACTTGTGTATCTCTTTGTGGGTAATCGATCAAAAGCTCGGGTGTAGGGTATCTATATTTTGGCAGATCAAGTGTTGGATCATAATTCTCCATTTTGTCCACCCGAACCTCATTGTCTTCTGGAATATCTACATCGATACTGAATTTTTCTTCTTCAGGGATCTCAATATCAAGTTCCAATTCATCCATTGGGGTAGGTTTTTTGGCAGCAGGTTTTACTTCTGGCTTCCAAAGTTCCTCTTCATCTTCATCCTTGTCTTCTTCGATAGGGTCATGTCCTAAATCAAGTTTGAATGAATTTCCAACCACTTCGAATTCCTCTTCATCTTCTATATCTAGATCCTCTTCTTTTTCTACTTCTTCCTTTACTTGTTTGAGTATGAAATCAAGAGATCCTGCTAATTCATCCTTTGTCAGATCCTCTTCCGATTCATCTTCATCAATATTGTCACTAGAATCTTGCTCAGGTACTTCCGACTTGTTGCGGTCAAATACAGATAGCCATTTGTCCCTTAGGTTATTTGCTATTTCAGTGGCAGCAGGTATCTGAGTGATATCAAAGAAGTACATGTTGAATACGACAAACAGGAAAATCAAGAACAACATGGCTCCCCAGCCCATCAGGCTATCTAGAATGATGGCCAATTCAAATCCTACTCCACCACTCAAAAAACCCCAAGCGGAAACTTCATCTGAATTCAAAAGAAAAAACCCAATAAACAGACTGGACCAGAGAAGGTAAAAAGAGGTGAAGCCAAAGGCCTTGGTGATTGAATATATTCTCACACGCCAAACGATCCTATGGCCAATAAGAAATAAGAAAGGTGGAATTAATAGAGTACCAATGCCGAACCATAAGAAAATAAAGTAATAGGCTGTGATAGCACCAAAGCTTCCAAACCAATTTCGCACTTCTGCTCCTGATGATTTTACATCAGTTTGCAGAAATGCATCTACAACACTCTGATCTGCCTTTCCAGTGAATAGGTAAGAAAAAAAGGAAACGAAAAGGAAGACGGATGTGAGGATTACTAAAAAGCCAGAAGCAAGTTGAAGCTTGCGATCATTCAAGAAATCGATCTTAAATCTGGTTGATTTTGAAGAAGTCTTCTCTTCAGTTCTGTAAGTATTTTGTGCCATGTGTGTCTTTACAAAAGTAATGGAGATTCACGGCCTCATCAAGCCTTTTCCAAGATAGCCTTATTGATCTCTTTGATCAGTGCAGGTCCCCTATAAACCAAACCAGTATATATCTGTACCAGATTGGCGCCAGCTTCAAATTTTTCTATGGCATCTGCGGATGATAAAATTCCTCCTACAGCTATGATTGGTATTTTTTGATTTTGCGCCCGAAGGTATTTGATCACTTCGGTGGATCGATTTTTTACTGGAGCACCACTCAATCCCCCAGCTCCAATTTCTTCCAATAGGTCATTGGAAGTTTTTAATCCGCTTCTATCTATGGTAGTATTTGTAGCTATGATTCCATCAAGATTAATGTTCCCAGCTATTTCTATAATATCATCAAGTTGACTATCTGTCAAGTCTGGAGCGATTTTCAGTAGTATAGGTTTCAAATTAGGCTTTTTTCTATTCGCTTTTTGCAATGATTTTAGAAGGGCTTCTAATGGTTCCTTGTCTTGAAGTTTTCGCAAATCCGGTGTATTTGGTGAACTGACGTTTACCACAAAATAATCGACGTGGGGGTAGAGAACATCGAAGCATTTTAGATAATCATCCTGCGCTTGCTCGTTTGGAGTGATTTTATTCTTCCCAATATTACCGCCAATGATGATTCCCTTTGGCTTATTCAGAAGATTTGATTTCACTTCTTGTACTCCTTTGTTGTTGAATCCCATTCTGTTGATCAGTGCATTATCCTCAGGAAGGCGGAATAGGCGAGGCTCAGGATTACCAGGCTGGCCAAGTGGAGTTACAGTGCCTATCTCGATAAAGCCAAAACCCATCGCCTCAAATTCATGGATATATTCAGCGTTTTTATCAAAACCAGCAGCTAGACCTACTGGATTTTTGAACGTAAGTCCAAATAGTTTTCTTTCTAGTATTGGGGAATTGACCTCATAGGTGCTGCGAAAAATAGATTTTGCGAAAGGAAGTTTAAATAATCTTTTGAGGTTTTTGGTGGTGAAATGGTGTGCCTTTTCAGCAGGCATGTTAAAAAGAAAGTTCTTAGCTATTTGATACATGAATGGTTATTTGTACAACTCCTCCGCACGCAAAAGTAGCTGAATTGACCAGTATCAGAATTCATTCTATGGCTGATTTGAGCATTTTTTTGAGATAACGAATTCACTTTATCCCGAAAAATTCCTTTTCAGCCGATTTTAGACCACCTTATTTGAATTCTCATAAATGATATGGAAATAGTTCAATAACATTAATGAAACAAATATTAACCGCTATGACAACTTTAGATACACTTAAGAATCAGGTTAACCAACTTCCAGTTGAGGATAGATATTTTTTGAGGTCTTATATCAATGAGACTTTAGTTGTGGATGCTAGCTACGATACGTTGAAAAAACGTGCTTTAAGACAGATTAAGATAGCCTTAAACAACGGATATCAATTCTGATTTGATTTTAGCTTCTTGGGTGAAACTCGTGGATGACTTGCTTCAGATAGTCTCTATCTAAGTGAGTGTAAATCTCTGTTGTAGTGATTGACTCATGACCGAGCATTTCTTGAACTGCGCGTAAATCGGCACCACCTTCTATTAGATGCGTTGCAAAAGAATGCCGGAAAGTGTGTGGGCTGATCTGCTTTTTGATCTCAGCTTTCAGAACCAAATCTTTGATAATGGTGAATACACTGATCCGAGATATCTGAGAGCCACGTCTGTTTAGAAATAGAAAATCTTCTTGACCTTTCTTTATGTCTTGATGTCTTCGAACATGGTCTTTGTATAATTGAATATGTTTCAGCGCTTCCCTACCTATTGGCACAAGACGTTCCTTATTTCCTTTGCCCACTACTCGTAAAAATCCTTCTTCAAAATAGATATTCGAAAGTCTCAGACCAATAAGCTCTGAAACACGCAGACCAGAGCTATAAAGCGTTTCGAGCATCGCGCGATTCCTCACACCACCATCGTTTGAGAGGTCTATGGCAGCAAATATTTTCTCTATTTCATAAAAGTCTAAGGTATCTGGAAGCTTTCGTCCAATTTTTGGCGATTCCAGTAACTCTGATGGATCCAAATCTATTAGTTGTTCGTAGAGAAGATATTTATAGAAAGATTTGATTCCAGATAGAATCCTTGCCTGAGAGTAAGGAGAGAGCTGTAGTTCGTTGATAAACTCAATAAAATTGATAAGATCGAGCTGAGATACCTTGAGCGCAGAGGTGCTCTGATTTTTGATTTCGAAAAACTCCTTTAATTTCGTGATGTCACGTACGTAGGCTTCTATAGAATTAGCTGCTAAGGAGCGCTCTAGCTTTAGATAACTACGAAATTGCTTGATATAAATGTCCCAACTCACTGCAAGGCGAATATAGTTTTTGAAAATACCATCATGAAAATAATCATAATCAACGGACCCAATTTAAACCTTCTCGGAACTAGGGAGCCAGAAATTTACGGCAATCAAAAATTTGAAGATTATTTCAAAGGATTGGAAAGTAACTACTCGACAGTTGATCTGACATATTTTCAGTCCAATCATGAAGGAGCACTTATCGACAAGTTGCAAGAAGTGGGCTTTAGCTATGATGGCATTATTGTTAATCTGGCTGGATTTACGCACACATCAGTGGCCTTAGCAGATACCATTGCCGCTATCAAATCAGCTGTGGTAGAGGTGCATATTTCAAACATACATGCACGAGAAGCTTTCAGGACGCATACTTATACCGGAGCAAAGGCTAAGGGTATCATCTCTGGCCTTGGTCTAAAGGGATATGATTTGGCAATTGAATATTTCATCGCACAATGATGGAAGCTAATTTTTATCCAGGTCCTTCGCGTGTTTATGCTTCTATACCTTCTTACCTCAAGGAGGCATATGATAAAGGGATACTTTCTTTAAACCATCGCAGCGATGGTTTTATGGAGCTTTTGGAGCTGACGAAAGTGGAGCTGCGCAATAAATTATTGATTCCTGCCGATTATGAAATCGTATTTACTTCCTCGGCTACAGAATGTTGGGAGATCATTGCCCAATCATTGACTGTAAAGGCAAGTCAACATTTTTTCAATGGCTCTTTTGGTGAGAAATGGGCTAGTTATGCCTCACATATTACCGAGACCAAACTGACCCATTTTGGAATCAATGATATTTTCCCCACTGGCGATATAGCAGCAGGGGTAGATGTGCTTTGCGTTACTCAAAACGAAACTTCCAATGCTACACAGGTGGCAATGTCGAGTTTGAAAATGCTCAGAACGGAAAATCAAGATAAGTTGATCGCCGTAGATGTGACATCTTCCGTTGGTGGTGCTTTCTTGGATTTTTCTCTAGCGGATGTATGGCTTGCTTCAGTGCAGAAGTGTTTTGGACTTCCTGCCGGCTTAGGCATAATGATACTTTCACCAAAGGCCATGGAAGTTGCAGGCAAAGTGAACCAGCGTGGACATTACAACAGTCTCACGTGGATTTTGGAAAATGCCGCAAAGAACCAAACTGCATACACACCCAATGTGATGGGGATTTATCTGCTTTATCGTACACAGCAAGCTGCGGCAGGAATCCAGACTATCGCTCAGAAATTAGCGGATAGAAAATCCACATACGAGAAGTTGGTAGGAGAGACCGAAGGGATCGATCATCTAGTAACTAACGAAAAGGTGAGGTCGCAAACTGTACTTGCACTTACATCTGGTGATGTGATAGCACTCAAAGGCAAAGCAAAATCTGCTGGAATCGTACTTGGGAGTGGTTATGGGCCTTGGAAAGGATCGACCTTTAGAATTGCCAACTTCCCAGCCATCGAAGACCAGGAAGTAAATCAACTCATTCAATTTCTAAAAACTCTTTAAGGCCTTCTTTTTAAACCAACGCTCTCGTTGATCCAGCATCCAATAGTGAGGCGCTGACCTTCTTCCATACCCTCATTGAAGATATCTTCTATGGATGGAAATTGTTCTTTTGCGGCTGCCATTTGGGATTTGTTTCCTGCCTTTTCGTACATCTCATAGGCAGCGATGAATACCGCACGGTCATTGACTTTGCTTACACCTTCTTTGCAGTCATCGAAGCTCAGAAAGTAAAGATTTCCCACAAGATTGTAAGCTTCGCTACTGCCTGGTTTTTGGCTCAAAGCCTCGTAAGCATAGGCTCTTGCCTGCTTTTTGTTGCCAATTTTTGATTGAGTTGAAGCTAGTCCCATAAAGGCGTCATGGCGTTGATCTGCATCTTGAGAAAGATCTTTCAAGGAAGTATAGAAACGATTAGCATTTGTATAATCTTTTGCAAAGTAGTATTTGTCTCCTAATGCTTTTGCCAATGTGAAAGATGGCTCAGAAGTGAAAAGAGTTTCTGCTGCTTTCATAAAGTAAGGCTGATCTGAGCATTTTGCCGAGAGTGAATAAGTGAAAATTTTCTTTGCAAGATTGAGATTATCAGGGCTAGCGTTGAATTTGGGTACTAGGTTAGTCTCAATGAAATCACAACTGATAAGATCTCCTAATGAGTTAAGGAAGGCATCCACTTTGTCCTGTTCTTTTTGGAGCCTATCCTTAGGTTCACCTATCGCCACTTTCTCATCGATCACACTAGATAATTTCCCATGAACATCTAACACATCAGTTGCAGTGAAAGATTCAGGATCAGACTTATAGTAATAAGTAGCTAAAGTCATATATGGCGTAATGTTAAAGTTCGAAATCTCCTTAGTATCCAAAGCATAGAGATCTTGGTAGATGCTTCTCAATAAGGCATATTTCTCTGGGGTTTTGTAGAAAAGTTTAAAAGCGGTATAAGCCTTTCTGTCAACTGCATTTAGGGAATTGAAAAGCTTCACCCGCATATCAAATGTCCAAAGCAGTGAGTCGTAGAGTCTTTCTTTTCGCTCCTCAGAGATCTCCTTATCTAATATTTCCTCAATGATTTTGCCACCGTCTTTATAGATAGATTCATGCAACTTTGGCGTATTGGTATATAGCCAATTGAGTGTTTGAAGTGCTTCATCCTGCTTCTCAGTTTGCATCAGGATCTTATAGTATGCCTGTTTTTCCTTAGTAGCTCTTTCTTCTTCCGGATCAGTAGGCCAGTTCCAGCTTGGAGCATTGGGTTGCGCCATTCCAATAAATCCCACTAGTGTAAGCACGAATACGAGAGATAATTTTTGCTTAATCATATGATTTTATTTTATGCTTTTGATTGCAAAGTCCATGCTAAGGTAGAAAACCCAACTAAGTTTGCGCCAAAAAAATAATTCAGTAGATGTTTAATTTTAAGGAGATTCTTTCAGTCAGCTTGATTCTTTTTTCAGTGATTGACATATTGGGAAGTGTGCCGATAATCATTGACTTACGAAAAAAGGCAGGACATGTTCAATCTGCTAAAGCAACGGTTGCTTCTGGGGTTTTAATGGTCTTATTCCTATACCTAGGGGAAGTGATACTTAATCTCTTTGGTATTGATGTGGATTCATTCGCCATTGCAGGAGCTTTAATTATGTTCTTTTTGGGTTTAGAAATGGTCTTGGGAATTCATTTTTTCAAATCCAGTGATGATGATATCTCTTCTAGCAGTATAGTGCCGTTAGCGTTTCCGCTGATAGCTGGAGCTGGCACTCTAACTACCCTCATTTCTTTAAAATCGATCTACTCCACCAACAATATTATGGTGGGAATAATAATCAATTTACTTTTTGTTTATTTAGTACTGAAGTCTTCTTCGTGGCTGGAGCGCAAGTTGGGCGTTGGGGGATTCAATGTGCTGAGAAAAGTCTTTGGTATCATATTGCTTTCAATCGCAATCAAAATCTTCAAAACTCACCTTTTTAACTGATGATCAAAATATACACCGACGGAGCTGCGAAAGGAAACCCCGGAAATGGTGGATATGGTGCCATTTTGGATTTTCAAGGAAAGCGCAAAGAACTATCTGAGGGTTTTCGCATGACGACCAACAATCGCATGGAATTGCTTGCGGTGATCGCCGCTTTGGAAGCAATTAAAAAACCTGGGTGGAAAGTTCTCATTTATTCTGATTCCAAATATGTAGTGGATGCAGTTGAGAAGGGATGGGTGTTTGGATGGGAAAAGAAAAACTACAAGGACAAAAAAAACTCCGATCTATGGAAACGCTTCCTTGTTATCTTTCGCCAGCATGATGTTAAGTTTCAATGGGTAAAAGGCCATGCTGGCCATGCCGAAAATGAGCGATGTGATGAGCTTGCTGTGCAAGCAGCTGAAGGTTATGACTTGAAAATAGACACAGTCTTTGAATCCCAACAAAAGGGTGGTTGAAGTCTTCCAACTTCTAGATTAACTTAAATCCGCTAAGGTGCGTAATGAATATTTTCAGTTCAAGAGCTTTCGAATAGAGCAGCAACATGCTGCGATGAAAGTGACCACAGACGGTTGTGTTTTTGGCGCATTAGTTGCTAAAAATCTACCAGGAGCTCATAAAGTACTGGATATTGGAACAGGGACAGGATTGCTGTCCTTAATGTATGCTCAGTTGAATCCTAAAGCTGAGATTCTGGCTTTAGAGATAGAAGAAAGCACAGCTTCAGAAGCACACCAAAATGTCTTGAATAGTCCTTGGAAGGATCAGATTATTATTGAGCATCAAGATGTGAAATCATTTCAGGCTTCACAGTTGTTCAATTTGATCATTGTAAATCCTCCATTTTTTGAGCGAAGTATGAAGTCTGACGCTAAGGCAAAGAATCTAGCGATCCATGATGATAGTTTGCCCAAGCAAACGCTTGCTAAGAAACTATCCGAACTTTTGGATGAAAAGGGGACTGCTGCTGTGATGTATCCACTGGCGGAAATGCACATTTTCAAAGAGGAGGCTCTTCCCCTTGGACTCCAATGCAATCAATCGATTATTTTGTTTGATAAGGCATCTGTAGAGGCTCTGCGTGCCATTTGCTTCTTTACTAAATCAAATCAGGTTGGCGATCAGACCGCTCAGTTTATTATTAAGGATGAACATGGGCAATACACACCTGAGTTTACAGACTTATTAAAGCCCTATTATTTGTACCTGTAATTGGTTAGGAGAGGATTTCTCTTTCAGAAAATTCAAATCCCAAAGACTCAAGCTCATTAAGTATAGGGCTATAGATTTCAATCTTTGTTGGGATATGGACACCTAGAGTTTTGATTTTACCTTGTAGCACGAGTTTGGCAGCTATCGCTAATGGAAGTCCCACAGTTTTCGACATGGCAGTATTGGTGTCATTATCTCCAATGGCAACCATGTGCGACTGAATTTCCTTCGGTTTGCCGTTATCCAAATAATTGAATTTATGCCACATTACGATCAAATCACGATCATCAGCGTCTAGTGTCCATTTCTTTTTTAAGATATGTTCCAGTATTTGCGCAGGAGTTCCTTCATCCAGACCCACCAATTCAGAGGAGAAAATATCTAGCCAATGGAGCTTATACATTTCTTCAGATTCCATCCCAATGTTGAGATAGTACGCAAGTTTTAACTCAACCGAATCGTGCGGATTGTAACTGAGAAATGAATTGATAAACTCGCGGTGCGTCATTTCACTTACGTGTTCCATTTTGTAAGTGTCATCAGTTGCTCCAAGTTGGACAAACACATTCCACGCTTTGCAAAAGCCAGGCCTCCTGAGCGTCCCTCTATACAATGTACTAATACCTCTCAGATCATATAAATGGAGATATTTTAAAGAATCTCTGTTTGCATATCCTTCGAAATAGCCATAACCTGGCACATGAATCACTTCGGTTCGACTAAAGAGTTTGTGGTATGGTATGTATTTGTATTTGGACTCTTGAAGGAACTTCACATTGCCAGTGCCGGCCATTACCACATTTCTAGGATTCCATGTGAACTTGTATTGCCATGGATTATCCTTTACATGATCCTCCGCTAGTAATCCACCTGTGAAAGTTTCAAAAGCAGTGAGCGTATGTCCTTGTTTTTTTATTCTATCGAGGACTTTCATAGCTGACATGTGATCCAAGCCTGGATCTAAGCCAAGTTCCATGATGCATTGGCATCCTTTACTCTCAAATTGATCAGAAAGGGCCTTTATTTCATCTGACAGATAAGATGCGGTCAACATATCTCGTCCTTCCGCTGCACATAGCTTAGCTACATGAATGTGAAAGCTGGCTGGCACCATGCTGATTACCAGATCAGATTGGGTTATTTGTTTTAGTAGAGAAGCCTCATCTCGGATATCGATGCTCACAACCTGTGCTTCAGGAAATTTCTTTTTTGCCAGACTGACGTCTTGTTCTCCAATGACCACTTTCCAGTCATGCGATGCGGAGTTGTCTAATAAATAATTGATCAGAGAAGTAGAGGAGCGACCAGCTCCTAAAACAAGGATTACTTTCATCTAGGGGTGTTTTGAAGTATCTAGTGACAAACCTAATAGAAGCATCAGGGATTTCATGAAGCTTTTAGATATTCTTATGAACGATTCTTGCAGAAGCCTGTGCAGTTGGTAGAATCAACAAGTCAGCGATGTTAACATGGGCAGGTCTAGAAAGGATAAAGGCTATGGTTTCAGCCACATCCTGCGCCAGCAACGGCTCAAATCCTACATATACCTGATCTGCTTTTGCTTTATCACCTTTAAACCTGACTTCTGAAAATTCAGTATTAACCAAGCCTGGCTTTATTTCGCTCACTTTGATACCAAAAGAGTTTAAATCTTGGCGCATTCCTTGGCTGATAGCATTCACAGCATATTTTGAAGCACAATAAATATTACCATTCGGGTAAACTTCAATCCCAGCGACAGACCCAATATTGACAATATGCCCTGACTTGCGACCCACCATACCTGGTATCACAGAGTTGCTGACATAGAGCAGTCCTTTGATATTTATGTCAATCATTGCCTCCCAATCATCTACCGCACCATCTTGAATAGGGCTAAGGCCATGAGCATTTCCGGCATTATTAATCAGCACAGCTACATTTTTCCATTCATCTGGAAGACTGCTAATACAAGCCTCAACCACCGCTTTATCTTTCACATCGAAGTTTAGGCTAATTACATTCGTTGATTGCCCAAGCTCTGAAGCAAGACTTTCAAGTCGATCAGCACGCCTTCCGCAAATGATAAGATTGTATTTCGCTGCTAAAATTTGGGCAGTTGCTTTGCCTATTCCGCTGGTAGCTCCTGTGATAAGTGCTATTGGTTTACTCATCTTTTTTTCTTCATTGCTTTTCGCAAATAAGTAGGTCCTCCTTCAAAGGTGATGAAGAACGCTATGTTTTGATAGGAGAGGCGCTTCAATGCTACGTCATAGTCGTTTGAGTCATTGGTCAACATGTCTCGCAAACCCCAGGCATATCTTACCTCTGGAGAGAATTTAAAAAGTGGAAAATACAGATCAAAACCTATACCCGCGTCTACGGAAAAATTCCAGTTTCTTAAGGTCAGGCGTTCTCTTGTATCGAGTTCATCACCTTGTCCTGCGGCTTCAAAAGCAGTATTAATACCACCTACGGTGTAAATCGCAATGTTTCCCCTTCTAGCAGATTTGTATTTGATCAAAAGAGGCAACTCCACCATAGTTGGCGGTTTCAGGTCTTTGATACTTGTGCCGTCAGTGAATCGATAAGTCAGATTATATTCGTAAAAACCTACTGTTGGCAGAATTCGAAAACTTAAAACTGGATTGATCAACATATCCACCACGAAACCAACTTTCCAACCAGGGAGATTTCCAGGAACGATAGAATGAAGACTATCTAATGCCGGAGTAGCGAAAGAGTCGGAGTAGCGAATTTTATATTTGGCGTTATGCAAACCTATCGCAAATCCATAATGAATCCACTGCGCATCATAATCGATGAGATTTTCTGAGGTTTCGTTTTGGGCGTGAGCAGGTAGCATGACCACCGCCAGCAACAAAAAGAGGACTATTT